>JAZBNQ010000459.1:0-8349 GCA_036350775.1 Mariniphaga sp. | reverse complement strand
GATTTGCTTGACGAAGCCGTTCTGGTTCCTCTTTATCCGGCACGTGAAGAACCCATAAAAGGCGTTTCTTCCGAATTGATTTTCGAAAAAATGAAAAACGAAAATAAGTTTCTGGCGGAAAAAAGTGAGGTTCCTGAGCTGTTGAGAAATCGTGAAACCGATGTTGTACTTACCATGGGTGCCGGTGATATTGATGGAATTGGAGGACAAATTATTGAAGTTTTAAAAAATAAACACTGATGTTGCAAAAATTTTTGATATTAACAGGTTACATTTTGCTGACAGCTTTCATCGTTGTCACCCTGGCTTTTTCTTCACGTGAAAGCCGTCATGTTTCCTGTCGCAATATCGAAATTGAATTCAACGAAAATGAAATTATAAAAACCAGCCGGGAAGAAGTTGCAAGATTAATTAATGTAGCAGATAATCAGCTGGTAGGAAAAGAACTTCGGGAAATAAATACCGAACAGATTGAAAAAGAAATTGAAAAGCATCAGGCAATTTTAAATGCCGAAGTGTTTAAGGTGGTTGCAAAAGACAGCACTTCCTATAAAGGAATTCTTGGAGTTCGGGTAAAACATCGTGAGCCGGTTCTTCGCATCATGTCTTCCGGCGGAACATACTACCTTGACAAAACAGGTGAGCAGATTCCAATTTCATCAAGTTACACGGCAAATGTGCTGGTGGCAACAGGGTATTTTTCAGAAGATTTTGCAAAAGAACAATTGCTTCCTTTTGCACTGTTTTTAGAGGAGAATCCTTTTTGGAAAGCACAAATTGAACAGGTGCATGTAGAGCAAAATGGCAATGTGGTGCTTACCCCGCTGGTTGGTGATCATCTTATTGAACTTGGAAACATGCAAAACTACGTGGAAAAACTGCGAAACATGAAAGCATTTTACGAACAGGTTTTGGTACTGAACAACTGGGATAAGTATCAAACAATCAGTTTAAAATATAAAAATCAGGTAATAGCGAAAAAGAAATAAATATGGCTACTAAATCAAATTTTTCAGTGGTTATTGATGTTGGCACAGCAAAACTGGCGGCATTTGCAGGAATTAAAAATGAAGCGGGTAAAATGGAAATTTTGGCTTCCGCAAAGGTTCCATCCAGGGGAATTAAACGAGGTGTTGTGTTAAATATTGATGAGGCTGCAAATTCGGTTGAGCAGCTTCTGGAAAAAATTCTGGAACAGGCAGATGGAAAAATTACAAAGGTTGACCTCGCGTATGCAGGGCAACCCATGAAAACTTTTGAATTTAAAGGTTCACGACTAACATCTGGCGAAGGAATGGTTACCCAGGCCGATGTGGATGAGCTTTTTCGCGAAGCTGAAAATATCGGGTTAGATGATGATTTCAGGATTCTTCACATTATTCCGCAATCGTTTATTGTTGATGGCGAACCTGCTGATATAAATCCGGTTGGAGCAATCGGCCGGAAAATAGAAGCCACATTCATGCTGATGGCAGTGCCCGGGATTTACATGACAAATTTCAGAAGGGTATTGGATAAACTTGGTGTTGAGCTGGGTGAAGTAACACTAGCACCGCTCGCTGCTGCCGAAGCTGCTTTATCTGAAGATGAAAAAGAACTGGGAGCTATTTTACTTGATATTGGCGCGGGAACCACAAAACTGGCTGTTTTCCATGAGGGTGTTCTTATACATGCTGCAGTCATTCCGTTTGGAGGAGAAGTGGTTACACGTGATATTAAAGAAGGATACTCCATTCTCCCTAAATGGGCCGAACAGTTAAAAGTTCAGTATGGACAAGCTTTGGGCGATTTTGCCGACGAACGAAAAGTGGTTACCATTCCCGGATACAATGGCTGGGAGCCAAAGGAAATTTCGTTTAAAAGCCTTGCATTTATTATTCAGGCGCGCATGGAAGAGATTATTGACAGTGTTTACTACCAGATTGAAAAATCGGGGATTGCTGATCAACTGGGTTCAGGAATTGTAATTTCAGGAGGAACGGCTGGTTTAAATAACCTGGTTTCGCTGGTGAAATTCCGCACCGGAATGGATGCGCGGCTTGCATTTCCGGTAGTCAGGCCTGCAAATAAACCAAAAGATTTTGTTGGTTCAGATTATCTTACTGCACTGGGATTATTGAAAATGGCACTTGAGAAGGCAGACCCGGCTCCTAAACCAAAAATCAAAAAAGAGAAAAAGAAAAAGGAAAACCGGATAACTCCCTGGCTTAAAGGAGTTGTACAGGGAGTAATTGATTATATGGATGATGACGAGGATGTGGCATTCAAATAAAAAATAGCGATATGACCGAACTAGTAAATTTTCAATTTCCAAAATCTTCCTCTTCAATAATTAAAGTAATTGGAGTAGGTGGAGGTGGCTGCAACGCGGTCAATCATATGTATGAGGAAGGAATTGCCGGTGTCGAATTCATTATTTGCAACACCGATTCACAGGCATTGGAGAACAGTCCGGTACCTGTTAAAATTCAACTTGGTGTAACACTAACCGAAGGAAGGGGAGCCGGCAACATGCCTCAGATGGGCGAAGATGCTGCCCGCGAAAATTATGAAGACTTAAAAAATGCGCTCAAGGATAGCACCAAAATGCTTTTCATAACAGCCGGAATGGGAGGAGGAACCGGTACCGGCGCAGCTCCTGTAATTGCCAGCCTGGCCCGCGAACTCGATATTCTTACCATTGCAGTGGTTACTGTACCCTCACCTGCCGAAGGAAAAAAACGGTTTGGGCAGGCAATGGAAGGCATAAAAAAACTGGGCGAATACGTGGACAGCATGCTCGTGGTTAGTAATCAACGACTTCATAATATTTTTGGTGACTTGCCGGCACGCCAGGCATTTAAAATGGCGGATAATATTGTGGCAACTGCTGTAAAAGGTGTGGCCGAAATTATTACCCTGCACGGAAATGTAAACATCGATTTTACTGATGTTTATACCGTAATGCACAACAGCAAAGTGTTTATTATGGGAACCGGACTGGCAGCAGGCGAAGGGCGTGCTATGAAAGCCGTGAATGATGCACTGGAATCACCTTTGCTCGATAGCAATGATATTTATGGCACGAAAAATATTTTACTCAATATTATTTCAGGAAAAGAAGAAATTAAAATTGGTGAAATTGGTGAAATCAT
Source organism: Mariniphaga sp. (assembly GCA_036350775.1). GTDB lineage: Bacteria > Bacteroidota > Bacteroidia > Bacteroidales > Prolixibacteraceae > Mariniphaga. The sequence continues at coordinate 5,215 of JAZBNQ010000459.1, read as the reverse complement.
TGAAACTTTGCAGGAGCGGGCCGGGCAGGAAGCTGATATAATTTGGGGGAACGGTTACGACGAAAATCTGGGCGACCAGGTGAGTGTGACCATTCTGGCAACTGGTTTTAAAACGAACCCGAACCAGTTGCTTCAACCCAGGGAAGAACCCAAAAAATATAGCCTGGAAGAATCAGAAACAACCATATCTGATAATTTGGAAAAAGAACAGGAACAGGCTCCCGAAGAGATGTTAGTAGAGGCGCATTTTGAAAATGCAAAAAATCAGAATAAAACGAAATCTGCTGATTCGAAAAAGGAAAATGACAGACGGGAAAGAAATTCGATTTCAAAAATAAAAAAAGATAAAAAGAAAAGGAAGAGAGAAACTGCAAACCAGGGAAGTATAGATAACTGGTTTTATAAAAATTTTGGATTGAGTCGTTTGTTCGACGATGAAGATCAAGCAATAGAAGGATAGAAAGTTTTACCTGAAAAACAACGATATAATGGATAATTTAGCAAATTTCAATTTTTCAGAAACCGCAGGAGCAGCAATAAAAGTTATTGGAGTAGGCGGCGGTGGAGGAAACGCATTAAATCATATGTACAAACAGGGAATCCGCGATGTGGATTTCGTAATTTGCAATACCGATGCACAGGCGTTGGAAGCCAGTCCGGTACCCATAAAAGTTCAGTTGGGCTCGGCGCTTACCGAAGGCCGGGGTGCGGGAAACCGCCCTGAAGTGGGTAAACAGGCAGCCCTTGAAAACATTGAGGATGTAAAAAATGCCCTTGCCAACAATACCAAAATGGTATTTGTTACTGCCGGAATGGGGGGTGGAACAGGTACCGGCGGTGCCCCGGTATTAGCCGAAGCTTGCAGTGCCCTTGGTTTTTTAACTGTGGGAATTGTTACCATTCCGTTCAGAAATGAAGGAAAACGCCGGATAAAACAGGCCATTGACGGGATTGCAGAACTGGAAAATCATGTGGATGCATTGCTTGTTATTAATAATGAACGCATTCGTGAAATGTACGGCGACTTTGGAATTTCCGAAGCCTTTTCAAAAGCCGATAATGTGCTGGCAACTGCTGCAAAAGGAATAGCCGAAATTATTACAGTTCCTGGATATATTAATGTGGACTTTGCTGATGTGGAGACCGTGATGCGAAAAAGCGGTCTGGCGTTAATGGGAACAGGTGTTGCCAGTGGAAAAGACCGGGCAACTGAAGCTGTTGAACAGGCACTAAATTCGCCCTTGTTGAATAATAATGATATCCGCGGAGCAAAAAATATTCTGCTGAATATTACCTCAGGAACGCATGAAGTGACCATGGATGAAGTAGGGAAAATTACAGATTACCTGCAAAACAAAGCCGGGTTTGAAGCCGATTTGATTTGGGGAAATGGAAAGGACGAAAACCTTGGAGAAGAAATTTCTGTAACCCTTATTGCAACCGGATTCGGTAAAAGTTCAATCGCCGAAATTACCGGTGAACGGAAAATGGAAAAAGAAACCCATCAGTTAAATGTTGATGGTTCGGAAAAAGAAAATAATGAATCTTCACAGGTTGTTTCAGAAAAAGAATCATCAAAAGCAGATCAAAAAACATTTAGCTTTTCCGGTTCTGAAGAAAATACAGAGGATGACCTGGAATTTGAAGTACTTTACCCGAAAACAATGAAGGAACGGAAAAACAGTTCCGACAATACTAAAATGGACTTTTCGTCAGCTTCTGACGAAGATCTGGATGAACTTGAAAATATTCCGGCTTATAAACGAAGGCATTTGCGTATGAATGATCCGAAGTATAAAAAAAAATTCTCCAGCTATTCGGTAAACAGCGAAAACAAACTGACCGATAAAAATTCGTACCTTCACGGGCAGGTAGATTAAAATTTGGAAAATTATGTCACTTTTTGAACAAATCAACGAAGACTTAAAAGCGGCGATGAAAGCCCGTGAAAAAGAGAAACTGGAAGCTTTGCGGAACATCAAAAAGGTTATGATTGAAGCCCGCTCTGCTAAAGGTGCTGGTTCTGAACTAACCGATGAAGAGTCGTTGAAAATTATTGCCAAACTGGCCAAACAAGGTACCGATTCTGCTGCTATTTATAAAGAGCAGGGTCGGGAAGAATTGTACAGCCACGAAATGGCCCAGGTTGCAGTTTACGAAACGTACCTTCCCGAAAAAATTTCGGACGAAGAGCTTACAAAAATAGTAAAAGCAATTATTGAAAAAACCGGGGCATCATCAATGAAAGACATGGGAAAAGTGATGGGAATGGCATCAAAACAACTGTCAGGAAAAGCCGAAGGGTCTGAAATTGCTGCCAAAGTAAAAGAATTGTTGGCTTAGTTATTCCATTACCCGGTTTTCTTCGGGTGATTATTAATCATCAAATTCGTCGTCGCTGCTTTCATCGTCGTCTGAAATCTGGTCGGCAACATGATCCAGATCGGCGTATTTGTCTTCGTAATCTTGTTTAACTTCGTCTTTAAGGAAACCGTCATCATCATAATCATCGTCTTCATCAACAATTTGAATGGCTTCATTTTCAGTCATCCTGAGCATGTAATATTTATCTTCGGTTTCAAAAGGCAGAGCTGTTACTTTAATTCCGCGTTTATCGAAAAAATGGATGAGGTGATCTGCAAATCCATCGGAATAAACAAACTTAATTTGTTCCTGTAAATCTTTGTCGAGTTTGTTGTAATCCTTTATTACTTTTGGTTTGTTAGGCGCCATAATTCAATTTATTTTTTTATTTGCACTTTCAAATTTTATCAGCAGGCTACCTGTTTTTGGTTTGCCTGATTTGTATTCAATTTAAATATAACCACAGCAAATAAATAGTATCCTTTTGATATTTCCAACTGTTCAAAGATTTTTTTTTGAATTTTTACGACGCTTTATTTTTCCAACAAAACATTCCCTGTCAGTACACCAATTGCACTGATACCCCATTTGTTTACAGTCTTTTCCAATACCGGTAATTCCACTTACCGATTTTATAGGATACATTAACGCAGAATCTGAAAGCTTAATTCCGCAAATCCCCTGTGGTAAAAGGGAAAAGAGTTTGTGCTGTTCTTCCACACTCCAGTTACAATAGCCAGGCGAAAAAGGATCGGTAATGTTTAATCCGTCATTTTTAACTTCCTCCAAAATTTTTTCCTGAAGTTTCACGGCTGCCTTGTCAACCATTACCGAACCAATAACATCGAGCACATAGGCCATCATTTCATCACCTTCAGCAGCCTTTTTTTTCGAGAACTCAGAAATACCAGCCCCTGCTGTACAAATAAAAAGAGCAATATGGGTGGCCTCCTTTAGTTGTGTTACAACAATTTTGCCCGGGAAAAATTGCTGGTTTTCAATTTGAATGGTTTCGGTTTTTTGATGAACAATTATGTTACAGAAAATTTTAAAAGCTCCTGTTATTTTGCAATGTTCGGGAGCCAGTTGCAAAGCCTTTTCAATTAATTCAGGGAAAGGTTCCGGCGACTGTCCCGGTTCAAATCCCATATATTCTTCAATTTCTGAAGGGGTTAGGTTAAGCTCTGAAAAAGAGAAATATTCCGTTTTCATTTTATCAGCAAAAGGTCGGTTTCAGCACTATTAAACCAATCTTCAGTTATTTTTTTCATAAAGGATTTTCCCTTTTGTTGAATCGGTTATCCTTCAATAATTTCAATTTTTGTAATCACATCTCCGGCACGAATGGCATCTATAACCTCCAGTCCTTCCACTACTTTTCCAAAGCAGGTATGATGTCCGTCGAGGTGTTTGGTGTTTTCACGGTTGTGGCAAATAAAAAATTGCGAACCTCCGGTATTTTTTCCGGCGTGCGCCATGGAAAGAACGCCGCGATCGTGGTACTGCTTTTCTCCGCCAGTTTCGCATGGAATAGTATAACCTGGCCCACCAGCACCTGTTCCGTCAGGGCAACCACCCTGAATTACAAAATTTGGAATTACCCGGTGAAAAGTAAGACCGTCATAAAATCCTTCTTTAGAGAGTTTTACGAAATTATCCACCGTTCCTGGAGCATCTGCATCGTAAAATTCAACCGTCATTAAACCTTTTTCAGTACTGATGTTTGCTTTTGTAGTCTTTGTCATTTTTTAAATTTTTACGGCGCAAATGTAAAAAAAACCGGGAGATTTTTATTTGGAACATTGCAGTATAAAAAGCGAATTGATATCTTTAAACGAATTTTTTAATACTAAACCATTTAGTTATGCATTCATTTGAAGAACAATCAAGAAGAAATTTTATCAGGAATTTATCTGTTTTAGGAACTGCAGCAATCCTGCCAGGGAGTTTATTAGCCCACAATTCGCAAATGCCGGGTTCCGGAATGAAATTGGGATTGGTAACCTATCTTTGGGCAAAAGACTGGGACATACCAACAATAATAAAAAACTGCACCGAATCCGGTATTGGGGGTGTTGAACTCCGGGTTGAACATGCACATGGAGTTACACTTGATTTGAACAAGGCGGAACGTGAAGAAGTTAAAAAACAGTTTGACAACAGCCCTGTAACTGTTGTAGGAATGGGGACGAACCAGGATTACCATCATCCTGACCCTCAAAAACTGAAAGAATCAATCGAAACGACCAAAAAGTGGCTTCAGTTGAGTAAAGATATAGGTGGCTCGGGAGTAAAAGTAAAACCCAATGCATTGCCCGAGGGTGTATCGAAGGAAAAAACGCTGGAACAAATTGGCAAAGCTTTAAATGAATTAGGTAAATACGCATTGGATATGGGGCAACTAATTCGTTTGGAAGTTCACGGCCGAGAAACTCAGCAGTTGCCAAACATAAAAACGATAATGGATTATGTTGAAAATGATGGCTCAACTGTTTGCTGGAACAGCAACGATCAGGATTTGGACGGCCAGGGACTGGAATATAATTTTAACCTGGTGAAAGACCGGTTTGGCGATATCTGCCATGTCAGGGAACTGAATATTGGAGATTATCCTTATCAGCAGCTTATGGATTTATTTGTAAAAATGGATTACAAGGGCTGGATTCTGCTTGAATGTCGTACCGATCCGCAGGACAAAGTTTCTGCGCTAAAAGAACAGCGCCAGGTTTGGGAGGAGATGATTGCCAACGCTCGGGCGAAATTATAAACATCATAAAGCCTCTTTAGCTCAGTTGGCAGAGCAGCTCATTCGTAATGAGCAGGTCGTGGGTTCGAGTCCCATGAGAGGCTC
>JAZBNQ010000458.1:0-5916 GCA_036350775.1 Mariniphaga sp. | reverse complement strand
CCCAAAACGTTCTGTTCTTTTCATTTTATTTGGGGGTGAAGAATGTGGATTATATGGAAGCACACAATATGTGCAAAATCCTCTGTTTCCAATAGAAAAAACAGTGATGATGATAAATCTGGACATGGTGGGAAACGGAACGGGGTTTTTTGTCTCGAACGGGAAAAGTTATCCTGAACTGTTTGGTCATTTTGAAAAAGCCAATGAAAAGTTTTTACATCGGGAACTGGCAGCTTCCGAGCAACGCAAAAACTTCGGCCGCCCGCGTTCTGATGCTTCGTTATTTGAAAATGCCGGGATAAAAACCTTTTCGCTTTGGACCCGTAATTCGGTATTTCCGGTTTATTATCACCATCCACTGGATAAAACAGATGTATTAACACCAGAAATTATGGAAGATGCAGCAAAATTACTTTACCTGGGAGTTTTAGGTGTTGCCAACGATGAAAATCTCTAGAATATTTCTATTGAAGCTGGATTAATCCTTCCTTAATAGCATATTTTACCATATCGGCATTGCTTTTAAGGTCAAGTTTTTCAAAAATGTGTTGTTTATGTGTACCCACAGTTTTAACACTGATAAACAGTTTTTCCGAAATTTCACGGGTGGATTTGCCTTCTGCATAAAGTTTTAATACTTCCATTTCTCTTTCCGAAAGATCATTCTGACCTTCAGAATTTTCATCCACCGGATCAAGGTAGCCCTGAATGACCATTTCTGTAATATCATCGCTCAGGTATTTTTTACCCGATATTACAGATTGAACGGCATCAATAAGCTGGCGGTATGTACAGTTTTTTAGCAAATATCCATCGGCTCCGGCCTCAAGTACACCTTTAACAAACTGCCTGTCGGAGTGCATAGATACTGCAATAACCTTTATTTTCGGATTTTCTTTTTTAATAATTCGGGTGGCTTCGATGCCATTCATTACAGGCATGCCAATGTCAATCAAAACTACATCCGGTTTTAGTTTCTGAGCCTTTTCAGTGGCTTCTTTTCCGTCTTTTGCTTCGGCAATAACCTCAATATCGGGAGCCGAAGAAATTAAGTTCACTAACCCTTCCCTGAAGAGTTGATGATCATCTGCAATTAATACTTTTGTTGCCATAATTTTTATCCTTCGCTCGTTGGTATAATTACTGTTGCCGTGGTTCCTTTACCTGGTTCTGAATTAATTTCCAGCCGCCCTTTAATACTGTCAAGCCGTTCGGTTATACTTAGTAAACCAAAACCGCCGTTTAGGTTGCTCTTTTTATTCATTGTTTGCTTAAAACCTATGCCATTATCACGAACGGAAATATAGTAATATTTTTTTTCTTTTATCACCTCCATCTCTACCAAATCTGCCTGCGAGTGTTTTATCACATTGTTGAGCAATTCAGTTATAATACGATAAAGGAAAATATTAAACTCTTTTCTGATTCCAATCTTCTGGTCTTCACCAATAAGTATGGTTTTTAACCCATGTTTTTCTTCTATTTCTTCAAGTTTCCATTTAAACGCCGGAATCAAACCCAGTTCATAAAGTATAGGCGGGCTCAGATCATAAGTTAACGTGCGCGATTCTGAAATGGCTTTATTGAGTAAATCTGAAATTTCTGTAATTATTTTTTCTACGCGAGGAGTAAATTTTTCATTCACTATAGAAGAGAGTTTTATAAAAGCAAGTGAAAGTGTTTGCCCGAGGCTGTCATGAAGGTTTTCAGCAATTCTTCTTCGTTCTTTTTCCTCAACCAGTGTAATTTCGGTATTCAGGTCTTTAAGCTTTTTCTGGTATTCTTTAATTTGTTCCAGACTCTTTTTCAGTGCAATTTCGGCTTGTTTGCGCTGGGTATCGTCGTAGCACACACCCCTGAAACCGTAATACTTCTCATTTTTATCATATATCGGGAACCCACTTACCGACAGCCATTTTTTATCCTGATTTTCTACTTTCAGTTCAATTTCAAAATCTTTAAAACTCGATTTATTCAGAAAACTTTCCTCTAAAACTGTCTTTTCCTCTTCAACAGATTTAAGTTGAAAAAGCGACATGTAACTTTCTTCGCCGATAATGTTTTCAGGATTTACTCCCAGAATTTTTTCAATTACGGGACTTACATAGGTAAAAATTCCGTTGCAGTCTAGTTCCCAGTAAAATTCAAGTGCGTGTTCAGATATTTGAAGAAACCGCTCTTCACTTTGCAGGTATTTTGTAGTCTGATCTTTTATTAAAACCTCGAGGCTTTCATTTCTTTTCCGTAATAAATCTTCTGCTTTTTTAATCCGTAAAACCACATCAATCTGAGCCCGAAGTTCGTCCTGGCTAAAAGGTTTCGAAATAAAAGCATCAGCTCCTGCATTAAGTCCTTTGGTACGCTCCATGGGGTTTTGTCCAAGGGCCGAAATCATTAAAATGGGAATATGCCGGGTTTCTGAATTGCCTTTTAAATAAGCACAAACTTCGTAACCATTCATTTCGGGCATTAAAATGTCAAGTAAAATAATCTCAGGATTCTCTTTTAGTACCATTTCAATTCCTTCTTTTCCGGAAGTTGCCTGCAAATAAGTGAAATCAGAATAATACAGTTTTATTATTTGATTTAACAGTACTAAATTTATTTCATTGTCATCAATAGCAAGGATTTTTTTCATTTAAGCGCCTCCGAGTTGATTTAATATGGTTGATAACGTATATTTAAACCTATTGAATATTAACAACTTCAATAAGCACAAATGTATTATTTTTTTGTGAATGTATTGAACCCGAAACATAAAAAATATGATGAATCCTAAATGTAAACTAAGGTGTTTACTAATAATCAACAACTTAAACTGATGGGTTATCAGTAATTTGCTGATACGATTTCAGCAAATCTTTCCATTTTAAATCAGCAAGGAATTTACCCGCGATGTTTCTGTATGCCTTACTTTAGCTACTGATTTACAAACCTTAATTTCAAAATACGATGAAGTGGACGCTTCAATTAATCCTTCTCATTGCAATACTTGGCAATGCGAGGGCGCAGGAACGCTTTTCGGAAACTGTTGCCCAAAACGAAAACCTGGTAAATATAGCTCTTGATGAGGTTAAAAAAACATTTATTGCGCCTCCTGAAAGGTTTAACCAGCTAAAATCTGCAAGAACTTCCCAATCAACAATTAAGGTTACCTATTATAATTTTCCTGAAGAAGCCAAACAGGCATTTCAATATGCTGTTTCTATCTGGGAATCACTAATTATCTCGTCAGTACCCATTCATATTAATGCACACTGGGAATACATGAATGAAAATATACTTGCACAAGGCCGACCGGCTATATTCTATAATAATTTCAACGGAACTCCACACGCCAACACTTATTACCCGGTTGCATTAGCCGAAAAATTGTGCAACAAAGATTTGAACCCGGGAAACCCGGACATTATTTGTCATTTTAATAATAAGTACGACTGGTATTTTGGCACCGACGGAAATACACCGTTAACACAATATGATTTTGTAAGTTCTGTTTTACATGAAATTACACATGGCCTTGGTTTTTCAGGATTCCTGAAGGGTTCTGATGGAAAAGGTTTTTTTAACAACAATAATAACCTGCCAAGCATTTATGACCATTATATTTTTAATAACCAAAACCAAAAAATTACAGATAATGCATTGTTTCAAAGCCCATCACGCGAATTGCACGGACAACTCACGTCAGATAATCTGAAATTCTGCCAGGAAGGTTCAACGAATCAATTGAACACCGTTGACTGGATTTATGCTCCTTCGGTTTGGAATGATGGCTCAAGTATTTATCACCTGAAAGGATATTCTTATGGCGAAGAAAACAGCCTGATGACTCCTTCTGCCCGAAAGGGTGAAGCCATTCATAATCCGGGTGAAATTACCATGGAAATTCTTGCTGAATTAGGATGGAGTTCGGTTAAATTTGAATTTGAACCATTTAAAGATCGCGAAGAGGCTGTGGCCGAAATTCCTGTAAAAATGGGCGTAATTTCTGAATCTGACGAAAATTTTTCAAGTGTAAAAATTGTCTATTCCACAGATAATTTCGCCACTTCCCAAATTGCAGACCTGAAACAAACCGGCACAGCCTATAATTTTGAAGGAAATCTTCCTCTTGAATTTACTTCCGGAAAAATTCAATATTTTATTGAAGCAAAAACATCCAGCGGCCGCGTTTTCAAAAACCCGGCAGAAGCACCTGCAAAAAATTTTACATTACGCATTGGCCCCGATTATTATGTGCCCGATCTTTTTCACAATCCGGTTAAAGTTGTTGCTGAAACAGCATCTGAAATTGAATTAAGTGCCGAAGCCAATGATAATTTGGGAATTAAATCGGTAATGGTTGAATATAAAATAAACGGTATTTTGCAAGAATCCTTTCTTCTGGAAAATAAAGAAAATAACCTCTATTCAGGCAAGTTGCAGTTTCCTGATCAGGTTGGGACCATGAGCAAACTGGAATATCGTTTAACAGCAATTGATAACTCATCAAGAGGAAACAAAAGGTCACTCCCGGCAATGGGTTTTCAAAGGGTGGAAGTATTTTCCGCAAACGAACCAGTTACCGGGTATTTTACCGATTTCAACTCCGCCGAAAATGATTTTGTAGTTTCCGATTTTAGTATTTCAAACTTATATGGTTTTTCAGGAAACCTCCTTCACACCCAAAATCCATACCCGGTTTCGGCCCTTGAGCAGGAAAAGCACAACATGGTTGCACAGCTAAAATACCCGATAATCATTCAACCTGATGGTCAGATTTCGTTTGATGAAATAGTACTGGTTGAACCAGGCACCCGGGAAGCAGTTCCGCAAAATTGGGATTTTGTAGTTGTGGAAGCAAGCCAAAATGGTGGAAAAAGCTGGTTGCCAATTACAGAACAATATGATTCGGGAATAAATGATACCTGGTATTCTGCCTTTAAAACCAGTTTTTCAAATTACACATCAGAAGCCACACCTCACGAAAGCATGTTTGTAAATCGTACCATTAACCTAACCCAAAATACGGGTCTTGAAGCCGGAGATACGGTACTCTTCCGTTTCAAACTGGCTTCCGACAATTTGGTTAACGGCTTTGGATGGGCCATCGATAACCTTAAAATTCAGGAATTGAAAACTGCAACTGAAGAACTTTTTGCAAAAGGCAATTTCCAGATTTATCCCAATCCGGCCAAAAATCACTTGTTTGTTGAATGGCCGGAATCTACAGAAAATGAACCGATTGAAATTTTAGTGTCTGACTTGTACGGAAAAACAATCCGGCACGAAACAGGAATTGAAACTTTTTATTCACCAAAAGCAGAAATCGATTTGTCCGGAATCAGTTCCGGAGTCTACCTGGTAAGCATTAGCAACGGAAAAAATATTGTTGCCACCAGCAAAATTGTAAAAAATTAGTTCTATATAAACCATTGGATATCAAATAAATAATTTTAAAATAAGAAAAAAATGGGAACTTTAGTAATTTTAGTATTGGGAGCCTCATTGGCTGGATTTCTAACTTCTTCGATTTTAATGTACAAATTGCTGACTTCAAAAAAGAAACGAAAAATCAATTAATTTTTAAATTGCATGGTTTTTAGTAAACTTATCTTATTTTCAAACTTTTTAGTTTCGAAATTTGTCTATAGTTTGAAATAAGAATGAATCATGCAAAAAATATTATCGGTAATTATATTATTGGTGGGAGTGTTTTCTGCCAGTGGTCAAAAATTGTGGCATAAGCAAAATATTCTATTGCCTTCTCCACCAGTGTGTTATGCTTCCGACAAACTAGAGAAGGTATTTATTCCACCACCTCCTGAGGTTATAAATCAATTAAAATCAGCTGAAAAAAAATCTGATTTTGTGGTTACCTACAGCCTTTTTCCACAAGAGGCAATGGATGCATTTGATTATGCAGTGAGCATT
>JAZBNQ010000457.1:0-2061 GCA_036350775.1 Mariniphaga sp. | reverse complement strand
GATTCTGCCAAGCGGACCCGAGCCTTTCACCGACTGAACATCAACGCCCATCTTTTCGGCCATGTTTTTGGCCAGCGGCGAAATGCGGATGCGTTTACCGGATTCATTTTCCTCCACCTCAAATTCAATCACTTTGGGCAGTTCTTCCTCTTTGGATTCCGGAGCCTCTTCAGGAGATGAACTGCTTTCGCCCCCGGGAGCGAATTCATCTGTTAAATCGCCTTTACTGCCGATTACGGCCACATTGGTAAGTACCGGCACCTCGTCTCCTTCATCAAAAAAAATTGCCAAAAGAATTCCGTCGGATTTGGCTTCTTCTTCAAAAGAAGCTTTGTCGGTTTCGTAGGAAAAAAGCAGGTCGCCCTCCTTTACCTCATCTCCCACCGATTTGTACCACTGACCCATGATGCAGGATTCAACAGACTGGCCCTGGCGGGGCATCATTACTGGTATTGCCATTTTCTCTTTTTAATAAGTTTATTGCACTTGTTATTACAAATATCAATTTAAAACCCTTCCATTTATTGCCAACTTATCAACATTAAATGTACTTTTTAAAATTGACGCTGTAAAAGTAAAAAGAATAACTTGTAAATACAAGTTGGTTTATTTATTTAAAATATTTTTAACTTTGGAGCATGGAAAACAGCATGCCGCAATACCGCAAATTATACGAACTGCTTCGGAAACATATTGTTTCAGGTGTTTACGAAGAAGGCGCTTTGCTGCCGTCGGAAAACGAATTGTGCGCTGTGCATGGCATGACACGGCCAACCGTTCGCCATGCATTGGATACGCTGGTAAAAGACGGACTGATTTTGAAAAAGCAGGGAAAAGGTAGTATTGTGCGCAAATCGCCGCAGAACATTGGGATTTTGTCTATTTCCGGCACTGCTTCGGCCGTTGGGGTCAGGTACCTGAAAACGGACATTTTGCAAAAACCGGAAATAAGGAAATGGCCGGAACAATTTGCATTTGAATTATCCGATTTGGAAAAAGAATCGGGCTGTGTTTACATGGAACGATTACGTTACGTGGAAGGCAAACCGGTTTTTTACGACATCAATCACCTGCCCAATCTGAATTTGCCGCGTTTTACAAGCCGGTCGCTGGAAAACAAATCGCTGTTTGAAGTGCTTCGGAAAAATTACCAGGTGAATATTCTGGGTGGCGAGCAGCAACTGAAAGCCATTGTTCCCGACGAAAAAATAAAAAAACTGCTCCAGTTAAAAAAAGGGCAGCCGGTACTTTACATCGAACGGAAACTCACCACAAATAAAGAAGGATTCAACATTTATTCCACCATCTATTTCAACTCGGAGAAACACTCGATTTTCGGTTCGTTTTAATTTTCAGGCGGAATGAATATTTTGTATTTTCGTTTGTTATAAAAAACAGTAAAAATGAACGAGAAAGTGATTCGCTGGAAACAACGTTTTCAGAACTTTGAAAAAGCTTTCTCCCAGTTTGAGAAGGCCGTATTACAAATAGATGAACTTTCAACATTAGAGAAAGAAGGTTTGATTCAGCGTTTTGAATACACTTTTGAGCTGGCCTGGAAAACATTGAAAGATTTTTTGGAAAGCGAAAATGTAGAAGCCAGATTTCCGCGCGAAGTTATCAAAAAAGGGTTTCAGTATGAGATTATTTCAAATGGAGAAGTGTGGATGGAAATGCTTGAAAACCGGAATTTGATGACCCACACGTATGATGAAGAAATTTTTGAATCGGCAGTAAAGTTGGCAGTTCGTTCCTTCTATCCTGAAATAAAACAGTTATTTCTTTTTTTTCAAACTGAAATCCAAAAATGATGTATGGTATTTTGCCAAAAAGTTTTCAACTTATTATAGATTCAATTGCCTGTGTTGATGAAATTGAAAAGGCAGGAATATACGGTTCCCGGGCTCTTGGAAATTTCAAAAATGGCAGTGATGTGGATTTGGTGATTTTTGGTAAAAAAGTTACGAATGAAATTTTATTGAAATTAAAAGTAAAGCTTGAACAGGAACTCCCAATACCGTATTCTTTTGATTTAACCCATTATGAAACAATAAAAAACAG
>JAZBNQ010000456.1:0-3365 GCA_036350775.1 Mariniphaga sp. | reverse complement strand
TTCCACCAGGGCGTAGTAGGCGATTCATGGTGTTCCCAGTGGTAGCCAAAAAAATAACAGGAAAGCATGGCAAGCAAATGATTTTTTATCTGCGTTCGCGAATTGTGTGGCTTCATTTTTTCGGAAACCGGTCTGCGGTGTGGCAAAAATGTTCCGAAAAAGAATAACTGAAAAGTAGCTAATATGGCCGGCACAACCCAAAATGCAATCAGTTGAATCTCGGAAAACCAAATAAGTAAAATATTGAATGCAATAGCCATAAACAGGATTTGCCACCAGGTGGTGTAATTTTTCATAAAAATAAACCACCAGATAAAAAAGTTATTGCTGCGGGGCGAAAAATCCGGGTCTTTCTCGGTGCCAGGAAACCGATGGTGCAGGTAGTGCTTTTTCGTTAAAACCCGAAAAGACAAAAAAGCAAACAATGTAGTGGAAAGGTGTCCGATAAAATTATTCAGCTTTCGGTTTTTGGCAACGGTTCCGTGCATGGCATCGTGCCCGGTAATAAAAAGGCCGGTATATAAATAGGCCTGAATAAGAACATGTAAATAAAATAGGGGCGATAAAAAATCAGGCTCAACATAAAATAATGAATAAAGCAAATGCCCCAACCATAAAATAATAAGTGTAAGTGCTATGAATATTCCCATGTCCGTATAAATGTTTGGGACAAGTTAAACTATTTTTTAGAAATTGAGAATATCTTTCAGGTTTTTATACCCGGTTTTGCTTACTTTCAACTTGGTTTTATCGTGTAAAATTACGATATACGACTCCTTTTCATACTGCTGTATTTCATTGATTTCTTCAACTTTAACAATGTATGAGCGGTGAATGCGAACAAAATTTTTGGAATTAAGAGCGCCTTCGAGGTATTTCATGGTTTTTTGTTTCATGTAGCGCCCTTCGTGGGTATAGATCATTACATAATCGTCCATCGACTCAATGTACCGTATCTGGTCAACCGGGATGATGTGAATTTTATGACGGTCTTTTACTACAATACGATCGAGGAAATCTTCCTTCGGATATTCACTTACTTTTTCTGCAACATCAGACGCCGGGCCTTCATCTTTAATCCGGTTGGCTACTTTTTCAATAGCTTCCATTAGCCTGTCTTTGGAGTAGGGTTTCAGCAGGTAATCAGCAGCGTTGTATTCAAATGCTTTCAGGGCATATTGATCGTAAGCCGTAGCAAAAATTATGTGCGGCTTGTGGTCAAGTAATTCCAGCAGTTCAAAACCTGTAATTTTGGGCATTTGGATGTCGAGGAAAACCAGATCGGGTTTCATTTCGTTAATCATTTTTACGCCTTCAAAGCCATTTTCGCATTCGGCAATGAGCTCAATGTTTTCTGCATCGTTTAAAAACGATTTCAGTAATTTACGTGCAAGTTCCTCGTCTTCAACAATAATGGTTCGTATTTTTTCGGTCATAACAGTTTATTTTTGTGGAATAGCCAAAGTTACTTTAAATTCTTTTTTATTGTCTTCTACTTTCATTAATAACGGGTTATTGTATATAATCTGAAGGCGATCGCGAATGTTGCGTAACCCAATTCCTTCTCCTTTTTTACTGATGGAGTTTGGGTCGTAATTATTTGTGATCGTGATTTCAAGTACGTCGTTCTGGCAACTGGTTCGGGTCAAAATTTCAACGGGTTCCGTAGCTTCGTAAACCCCGTACTTAATGGCATTTTCATACAATGGTTGTAAAATCATATTGGGAATAAGGGCATCCAGGCAATGTTCATCAATTTCGAAAACCGGGTTTAATTTTTTTCCAAACCTTACTTTTTCAATTTGAAGGTAAAGTTTATTGTTATTGAGTTCTTCACTGAATGGTACTTTGTCAATCTGGTCATGCTTTAGCGAGTAACGCATTAACGATGAAAGGTTAATGACCATTTCCTGCGCTTTCGAAGGGTCGGTCATAGTAAGCGAAGAAATGCTGTTCAGGCTGTTAAACAAAAAATGCGGATTGATTTGTGATTTCAGTGCATGTAATTCTGCCTCTTTTACAAGTGATTTCAACTTTCCCTCGTTTCGAAGTTTTTCTTTAAATCCCTGGTAGTAATTAACAGCATAAAAGAAAATAACATAAGTAAGATAAAGCATGTATCCGCCAAAAACATTGGCAGCCAAATTATTGTCTATCCATTGTTCGGAGTACGGATGAAGGAGTTTAATAATTACAACAGCCAGATAAAGCCAGATAAAAACAATGATTGTGGCTGCAATAAGGTGCGAAAGAATAATTCTACCGGCTGAGTAGTTTTCGAGTGTACTGTATTTAATAACATACCAAATTGAAGCGCCAATAATGGCAAATGTGAAAGGTAAAGCAAACGCCTCTGCAACGGCCATGCCGGGATCGAATCCATAAGCAAGCCATTTTAGTAAAACACTTCCTGATAAAATAGCAAACCATGCCAGTACGTAATAAAAGGCTAATCTTGAGTTGGAAATAAAAGGGTGTTTGAAATCCATTTTTAATTATATTTTACTTCAACTCCGCCAAATGCGCTAAAACCTTTAATAATTAATGTTTTTGCAGCATCGCAACTTACATCGTGAACCGAGGTACCACGTTTGTCGGTGAATGCGCCAAAAATAGTGGTCACATCGTTTTTAATGGTCCAGTCGGGCGGAACTTTAAAACCACTGCCACCGAAAATGGCTACACAATCTATGATGGCTCCGTTTTCTGAAAGGCTGGACTGGCGTAAATCGTATTCGGCTCCACCAAAAATGGAGGTTATTTTACCCCCAAGAAAATTTTTAGAATTGATGAAAATTTCTCTTCCGCCAAATACTACAAAATCATCAAAATAATCCATCCCCTGGCTTGAGGTTTCAATTTGGGGAGGCTGATTTCGCTGCCGGTGTGTAATTAGCAGTGCAATACCGACTCCGATAATTAATATCGGCCAACCAATTTGCCTCAGTTGGTAGGGAATTACAACCAATTCGTCAATCAGAAAAAATCCTCCGATAAACATTAAAATGGTACCCGCTGTCCGGTTTCCTGCAATAAACGAAAAAATACCAATGCCAATGAGCAGCATTTGCCATGATATTAAAACATCCGTCCATACGTGGGGTACCAGGTTCAACTTTACCAATATCCAGAAAACGCCAACTACAATTAAAAATAATCCGAATAAAACCCTTTTGTTTGAAACACTTTTGTTTTCCATTTTTTCTGTTATTGAATTAAATATCAGACTGCTGAAATTAATTTTCGACAACCTGTTTTTCTTTTAAATAAATTTAGTAATGAGCGCAACACCGGCTCCTATTAAGATTACCGGGAGAATAAATGAAAGGGCGATATGAGGAAAAACAAAAATTTTGGGCACCAGA
>JAZBNQ010000455.1:0-3993 GCA_036350775.1 Mariniphaga sp. | reverse complement strand
TGATAACTCATCAGGTAAGTGGGTGCAGTTGGATTAGAAATAGCTGAAATGCTGTAAGTTCCCTGTACCTGAACGGGTGTACCATTGGGTGCAAGTAAAAACTCTCCCGAGCTGGGGTGAGGTTTCCAGAACACCTCAAGTCTTGGGTCACTTCTTTCCTCAAGTTTGTTGTAAAAACTCTGGCTGGCACCAAAATAATCGCGATCAGTATAAAATTTATAAAACGGACTAACAGTGGTGCTTCCATTGTAATTGAACTGAGCTTGTTCGGCAATGGACGTAAACGACTGATTTGCAAAGTTCACCACCTCGGCATATTTTGCTTCCTTTAAGGACAAACGCATAGTATAGCGTGCTTTTAAACCGTATGCCAGTTTTTTCCAACGTTCAACATTTCCGCCGTAAATAAAATCCTGAACTCCCAGAGAAGCAAAGGTGGTAGATTTATTGAAGTTTTCAATGGCTGCATCGAGCAGTCGGTTGACTTCTGCGTAAATAGATTCCTGGCTGTCGAGCACAGGTGTAAAAATGAATCCCGGTTGCAACGCTTCAGACCATGGAACATCGCCCATCAAATCAGTAAGTGTGGCCAGGTTGTGGGCAGTTAAGGTTTGCGCAATGGCAAGTGTATGAAAATTGCCTTCTTCCGAACCACCTTCTGAACATTTTTCAATAATTACTTTCAGATTGTATAAATTATTATACATGGAATTCCAGTTATTATTGTAAGTAGTTGCGCTAATTGGTTCACCAGAACGGATTTCAGCGTTATAACTCTGGTTCCAGATACCCACGTTATGCTCGATGTAAACCGAAGCATAAAAAGCCAAATCGCTTCCGGTAATGCTAAATGCAGAGGTCACCATGGCGTCGGTAATAATGAGGTTAGACCCCACATCGGTTGGATCATTGACGTTCTTATTGATGTCGTCCATGATATCTTCTGAACATGACCAGGCCGCAAAAATCAGCAAGCCTGCCAACAGAATATTTAATATCTTTCTCATAATTTTCTTTTTTTAAAATTAGAATGTTATATCAAAACCAAATCCGTAACTGGTGGTTTGCGGTAATGAAAACCTTTCAAATGAACCACCCATGTTATTATTACCCTGAGAAGTTTCCGGGTCCAGGTTTGGTAAGGCTGTCCAAATCAATATATTCCTTGAATAGAGCGAAACTCCCACATTCAACGTTTTGTAAATTGGTTTGGCAAACTTGTACCTTAAAGATAATTCGCGCAGTTTCACAAATGAATTTTCATGAATGTAGTATTCATCGATGTTGGAAAGAACATTGGTGTACAAATCCTGCAATGCATCCGGATCGTTAGGGCCACCACGTACAATATCGTTGGGTGTTCCGTCTGGTTTTACTCCGTCAAAAATAAAGGTTGATACCCTGTCTTCTGTATTTTTAGAAACACCATAAAGGTCGAGCAGACCATTAGAACCAGAATACATTTCACCACCGTTTTTCCATTCAAAAACAGCACTTAACGAAATGGTTTTATAAGTAAAAGTGTTGGTAGCACCCAAAATAAAGTCGGGAGAAACCTCACCAATTACACCAGGTTCCCCTGTTTTAGGCATCCCGTGATTCCATGCTCCCGGACTGTCTTCTACAACAATATTTCCGGCATCGTCTTTTACAAATGAAACCCCGTAAATAACCGGATAGGTGTTCCCGATACCGGCACGTACCTGTGGTGTTACAAATCCACCCAGGAAAATGCTTTCTACTCCTTCTGCCAGTTCAAGCACGTTATTTTCAATTGCAGCAAAGTTAAAATTCACGTCCCACTGGAAATCGCTGGTTCGTATTGGTGAAACATACATCATAATTTCATGTGCATCGGTTTGAACTGCGCCACCGTTCATTACCAGCGATGAAGCACCTGTAGAACCAGCCAGTGGTACGGCAAAAATCTGGTCGGTAACTTCCTGGCGGGAATAAGTATAATCTACACCAAACCGGTTGTTAAAAAACTTCAAATCAACCCCAAATTCGTATGAAACGGTATTTTGAGGTTTCAGATTGGGATCGTACTGGGTTGCGCTGGGTATGTATGAATTGACGCCTCCAACAGGATACTGTACAGGTTCCGAAAGCCAGAAGCCTCCTCCATAGCCCGGAGTTACGTAAAAATTCTCGAAATAACGTCCGGCCTGACCAACTTCAGCATAAGAAGCCCTGAGTTTTGCAAACGAAAGCCAGCTTGCATTCTGAATGGCTGGAATTTCAGTTAAAACAAAACCAAGAGAAACTGAAGGATAGAAGAAGGAACGGTTACCACGTGGCATTTGAGAAACAACATCGTTCCTGCCCGTGCCACTTAAAAACAACATAGACCTCCAGGATAAAGCCAAACTTCCAAATACACCTACATCACGGAATGAATCTTGTTGCTCGTTAGCGGTAACTATGTTTGCATTACCAATATGGTTCCACCCACCAAAGTTAAAATCAGTACCAGACTCTGAATAATCTTTGCTTGTACTGTTGTTTATCTCATTCCCAAGCATGGCATTAAGTTCCAGGTCATCGCTGATGATCCAGTCAAAATTTGCCGTAGCTGTTGAGTTGAATAATGAGTATGTAGTACCGTAATTACTAATAACACCTTTTGAGTTGCCACGGCTTCCAAAACCAAAAATGTCCTGAATATGTGTAGTGTAGGTATCAGCACCAGCTTGGTAGCGAAGGCTTAAATCCATGCCGTCACTCAGGTTTGTGATGAAATTTACAAAACCATTTCCAAAGAAACGTTCCGTTTTTTCGTTAAAAGTATTATTGTCCGGTATCCAGTATGAGTTGTCAAACGAACCACCACGGAAATAAATTTGCCGGTAAGGATTTCCGGGATAATGGTAAGGTGTCCCTTTTAAGTCATAACTGCGTGGAGCAGCCAGAATACCGGTTAACGATCCGTCATTAGCTCCGGATAATTTATCAATATTGCTTTTTGAATAATTGGCACTGTAACCCACTTTGAAATTTTTATTCAGGTTTCGTTCGCCTGCTGCTTTGGCATTGTAACGACTCATTCCTGTTGCAAGGGCAATCCCGCTTTGGTCGGTTACACTCAACCCAAGGGCAAAGTTGCCTTCCTGAGTGGCCTGTGAAACATTGATGTTATTTGAAGTAGTATAGCCAGTTTGAAAATAATCGGTCCAGCTATTATGCACCTCTGGAGTCTTCCATGGATTTAATCCGGCCTGTTCCCATTGCGGCACATAAAATTTACCTTGTTGCATACCATCTCGCTGCGTATACTGGTTATCTGTATTTCCACCCCGCAGCGGGTCATTGGGAAGGTCTGTAATTTTGGGTCCCCAGGAAAATGAAGTAGTTGGTGAATAGTTTCCGTAACTTCCCTGGGCATAGGTGGTTTGGTATTCCGGAGTGCGTGAAACCACATCGAAACTGCTGTTGTGGTTTATGGTAACCACTGGTTTACCCACAGCCATTCCCCGTCCGCTTTTGGTGGTAATAATAATTACACCGTTTGAAGCCCGGATTCCATAAAGTGCGGCTGCAGCCTGCCCTTTAAGGATATCAATGCTTTCAATATCTGCCGGGTTAATATCCAGGGCACGGTTGGCAATATCGGCACCTGTAACACTGTTACCGGTAGAGTAAGGAGAAGTAGAAGCGATAGGCATTCCGTCCACGACATAAAGCGGAGTGTTGTTTCCGGTAAAAGACCTTGCACCTCTGATTACCATCTGCGCCGATGCACCCGGCATCCCGCTGGAAGGTTTAATATCCACCCCGGCAATTTTTCCC
Source organism: Mariniphaga sp. (assembly GCA_036350775.1). GTDB lineage: Bacteria > Bacteroidota > Bacteroidia > Bacteroidales > Prolixibacteraceae > Mariniphaga. The sequence goes on along the minus strand of JAZBNQ010000455.1, from coordinate 204 downwards.
TGCATTGCCCCCAGTAAATTTGCATTACCGGTACGAACAATATCTTCCTCTTCTACTGCCTGAACAGAATAACCGAGAGCTTTTTTATCTTTCCTGATACCTAATGCGGTAACAACAACCTCATCAACGCCAATGGCCTGAGGTTGTAAAACAATGTCAATAACAGACCTCCCGGCAATGGCAACTTCCTGAGTAGCCATCCCG
>JAZBNQ010000454.1:0-2028 GCA_036350775.1 Mariniphaga sp. | reverse complement strand
CTAAAGGTTTTATTGCATAACAAAAACATGTGGTTTGAATTTGGATTAACTTTCATGCCTTTGTTGGCGTAAGTTATAGAAGATTCAAAATTTCCGCTGTAAATATTCCCAAGGCACATATAATAGTAAAAATTTGCTGAATCAAGATTTGTATTCAGGCACTCCAGCAGATACTTTTCTGCCACGTTTGGAAAACCTGCATTAAAAAGAACTAAACAGAACTGGTTGTACATCCATGGAGCGATTAATTCTTCTTCGGGCTTCAGTTCAACATATTTGTAAAAAGCATTAATAGTCTCATAATAATCTTCAAAATCAGAATATGTGGAAAACATACCCTTATAATTTTCCGGCGTATTAACAGAACCATATTTCAAAGCTTCTTTAAACAACTTTTTTGATTCTTCAATTTTTCCCTGGCGTCGCATATAGGTGCTTTTTAAAGATAATGCCTGGTGGTATTCTTCCCCTTTTATCCGGTTATTGTTTAAGGAAATGGCTTTTTCTGCCATAACCAGTCCTGAATCGAGATATTCCTTTCTTTGCGATACATTATACCCTAGTTTATTAATGTAAATTTGACCAAGCATCAAATAAGCTTCTGTAAATCCGGAATCAAGTTGGATTGCTTTTTCAAAATTCATTTTTGCTTTTTGGGTTTCTTCTGATGCCTGTTGAATTAGACTGAAATAACCTTTCTGGGCTGATATTTCCAAATGTTTTAGCCCTTGAAGGTACTCATTCAGGGCTGCGGGATTATCTGTAATCCGCATTTTCAGTTTTTCTTTTTCATGCGGTGAAAGTTGGGTTTTAGTTTTTTCAATAATATCAAAGACGATAAGATTTTGTAAATCCAGAAAATTTTCCTCTTTCATGTTTGCAGTGTATGGCTCCCGAAGAAGATAATAGTCGTTTTCTGCATCGGCAAGGTTTATCTGGAATTGCAGGTTATCTCCGTATTGCCAGCCAGTTGTTTCAATCACATAATCTACTTTCATTTCCTTTGCAATTTCTTTCAGGGGTTTGGTGGTTTCCCGGTACTGTTCCACCGAAGTTTTGGAACGGATGACCAGGTTTTCGATCTCCATCAAACGGTTTAATACGGCTTCTGTTAATCCGCCTGCCATCATTCTCATAGAATCGGAACCATCAAATTTTAACGGCAGAATGGCAATGGTATTTGTACTTTCTTTTTTGCCCGAATGATCAGAACCATAATAAACTGATTCTGATATGATAAAAAGTATCAGACCGAAAATGATTAATGATGATACCGGAATCAGCCACTTTTTCCATTTGCCTGTTTTTTGCCGGTTGTTGGTTTCTGAAGGGAGCTCTGTTTCATTCCGGTTGCCAGCTTTCCCCGGAGAATAACCGTAATAATTCCGAAAGCATTTCGAAAAGTAGGGAACACTGTGAAACCCACATTCGTATGCTGTCTCTGAAACAGTTAACGATGTTTCCGTTAACATTTTTAATGCCTTTTTCAGGCGGACCTGGCAAATAAATTGATTGGCGGGCATTTTGGCTGCTTGGGTAATTCTCCGGTGAAAACTCGAACGGCTCATGCCCATTTCATGGATTAGATCTTTCACTCCAAACTGCTCGTTGTGCAGATTTGCATCTATAATTTCTGTAAGTCTTTTCAGAAAATCCTGTTCAGATGTGGATAACGTTTCCATCTTGCCCTGCATTTTAAACGTTTTAAATTCCCTCTGGCGAGCAAGAAGTTACGAAAAAAAGTTCAATATTCAATTCATTTTGAGGCAGATATATTCTAAATTATTCCAGTCTGGCCTCCCTGCCTTTGTTCCAGGGCATAAGTTTTAATACCAGCGCAATGCTGCATTTCCCTAAAAAAGTTACCATAAATGTGCCAATCAGCAATAAAATGTAAACGTAAAACCTCACTTCCGGCCAGAAACCAAACAGGGTAATGGCAAAATAAAAGAGCCTGATTTGTGCCGGAAAAGCAACCAGGTTTTTCTCTTTTACCAGGCAGTTCATTAAATTTAAAAGGCTGACAAT
>JAZBNQ010000453.1:0-7379 GCA_036350775.1 Mariniphaga sp. | reverse complement strand
CCGAATGGGTGGATAATGATGGTGAAGTGCTGTTAAACGAAAAATCCACGTTCGTTTTCAGCGAAAAAAACAATGTCCGCACAATTGACCGGACTACCGAACTTACCGCTCAAAAGCAGGTAACCTTTACCGAAAACAAGGAAGGAATGCTGGGTCTGCGCATGGACAGAGCTTTTGAAGAACCTGCTGATAAACCCGGCCGGTTTTTGGATGCCGACGGTAATGTTACGGAAGTGCCGGTTTTAAATAACGAAGGCGTTAACGGCGTTTACCGCAATGCAGAAGGATTGACTGGTGGCGACGTTTGGGGCAAACGCAGTCCCTGGGTTGCCCTGCGTGCCGAAAAGGAAGGTGACGTGATTACGGTAGTGATTTTCGATCATCCAGATAATCCAAATTACCCGGCCTGGTCGCATGCCCGTGGTTACGGACTTTTTGCTTCCAATAATTTTGCAGGCCGCGCCGTGGATAAAAATGCTGACCCGGTGAAACGGGAACTTCAGCCCGGAGAGAAAATGGTGTTGAAGCATAAAGTGGTTATTGGAGGAGACATGACCGATAAGCAAATTTCTGCTATAAAAAATAAGTTTAAATAATCAAACCAATTCAAATCATGGAAAAGAACAGCGAAAATTCAAGAAGGAAATTTATCCGGAATGCTGCAACAGGTGCTTTTTTAGCTGCGGTTACACCAGGTGCATTAAAAGCTGAGACCATTGAAGCACCTACCATTTTGCCGGCTGGCGCCAAAGGAGCAAACGACCGCATTCGCGTGGCCGTTTTGGGCGTTTATGGCCGTGGAAAAAGTCATATAAGCGAAATTATGGGACTTTCCGGCAAGGCCAATGTGGAGGTGGCTACCCTTTGCGATCCGGATATGATTGTTTTGCAGGAACGCGCCAAAGAATTTAAGGATAAGTACGGCAAAGATGTGGCCATTGAACAGGATTTCCGGAAAACGTATGATGATAAGACCATTGATGCCGTTGCGCTGGCCACACCAAACCACTGGCATGCCCTGCAAACCATCTGGGCTTGCCAGGCAGGTAAAGACGTTTATGTAGAAAAACCGGCCACGCACAACATTTATGAAGGACAAAAAATGATTGAAGCGGCTTACAAGTATGACAGAATCGTTCAGCATGGTGTGCAATTGCGCAGTTCAGTGGCAATCCGCGAAGCAGTAAAACATTTGGAGGAAGGTTTGATTGGCCGCGTTTACATGGCCCGGGGACTGGTTTTCCGCTGGCGGCCTGATATTGGTGATAAAGGTATCTCAAAAGTTCCCGATGGTTTGAATTATGACTTGTGGACCGGCCCCGCTCCACTGCGCCCGTTCTCCCGCAACCTGGTACATTACAACTGGCACTGGCACTGGGATTACGGCAACGGTGACGTGGGCAACCAGGGAATTCACGAAACCGATTTGTGCATGTGGGGTTTGGGCGTTGACAGTCTGCCTGAACGAATTACTTCCATGGGTGGAAAATTTCTCTGGGACGACTGTAAAGAAGTTCCTGAAATTCAATCTTCCATTTATCATTACCCGAAACAAAAGAAAATCATTCAGTTTGAAGTGCGAAACTGGTGTACCAACCTTGAAGACGGTGCTGGTGTAGGCAATATTTTTTACGGCGACAAAGGGTACATGGTAGTAAAAGGTTACGGTACCTACGAGACATACCTGGGACAAAAACGTGAACCGGGACCAAAACGCTCGGAAGGAGGCGAACTTACGCTGCATTTCCAAAACTGGTTCGATGCTATTCGTGCCCGCGACATGAGCATTCAAAACGGACCTGTGCAAACCGGTCATCTCTCTTCTGCGCTGGCTCACCTGGGTAACATTTCTTACCGTTTAGGCCGTCAGCTCGAATTTGATCCGGTGGCTGAACGGTTCATCGGCGAAGGCGAAAATGAAGCCAATGCCATGCTGAGCCGTAATTACCGTGCTCCTTATGTTTTGCCTGAAGTGGTTTAACCGAAAAGTGTTTGGGTTATGATTAAAAGAATAATCAAAAGCGGAATAATTCTGATGGCATCATTTGCTTTTTATTCGTGCAGCTCACCAAAACCCGATACTTTTCTCTCTGAAATCGGCGTTTGCACCAGCGTTTCCAATGCCAATATGCTGGCCACCCACGGTTATACTTTCGTTGAGGAAAGTGTGGGCCGTTTTTTAATGCCGACCAAAAGTGAAGAAGAATTTAATGAGGTGCTGCAACAGGCAAAAAATGCTGCCATTCCGGTAAAAGCCTGCAACAGTTTTATTCCCGGAAGTTTGAAAAGTGTTGGGCCCGAAGCAGTTCACACAGAGATTCTCGAATTTATGGAAATCGCCTTTCAAAGGGCGCAAAAAGCCGGTGTGGAATACATCGTTTTTGGCAGTGGCGGTTCGCGGGCCGTTCCGGAGGGTTTTTCAAAAGAAGAAGCCCTGCGGCAGTTTACGGACCTGTGTAGTCAGATGGCTCCCATTGCAGCCAGATACGATGTAGTGGTTGTACTTGAACCGCTCAACACCAGGGAGTGTAACCTTATTAATTCGGTTTTGGAAGGTGGAGTAATTGTGGAAGAAGTAAATCATCCCAACTTCCGGCTTCTGGCCGATATTTACCACATGATGATGGATGGCGAAGGGCCGGAGAGCATTGAAAAATACGGCCATCTGATTCACCATACCCACATTGCTGAAAAAGAAGGCCGGGCAGCACCTGGAACCCACAACGAAGATTTTACGGCTTATTTCAAAGCACTGAAAAATGTTGGTTATGAGGGAAAAATGTCTATCGAATGCAGGTGGGAAGATTTGGAAACGCAAGCTCCCACAGCAATTACAGTTATGAAAAATCAGTTAGCAACTTTAAACTAAAAAGTATGGATAATTCCAGACGTTCTTTTATTAAAAAATCAGCCATTGGTGCTGCCGGAATTAGTATTGGGGGAATGGGTTTCAGTGCGAAATCGTATGCTTCCATCCTGGGTGCCAATGAGCGTTTCCGTATTGCTGTTTGCGGAGTAAACGGCAGGGGAAAAAGTCATATCAGCGGCCTTGGTAAACTCGAAAATGTCGAAATTGTTTATTTGGTCGATCCTGACAGGCTGGTATTGGAAAACCGCGTGGCAGAAGTTCGGGAAAATGTTGAAAACAGTTCACGTGTAAAAGGTGTGGCCGATGTTCGGCATGTACTCGACGATAAAAACATTGATGCCATTAGCGTGGCAACACCCAACAACTGGCATTCCCTCATGGTAATCTGGGCAGCGCAGGCGGGCAAACATATTTACGTGGAGAAACCTGCCAGTCACGACGTTTATGAAGGTCGTGTTGCACTGGCTGCTGCCGAAAAATACGGTATTGTAGTGCAGCACGGAACCCAGCGTCGCAGCGATCCGAAGTGGGCGAAACTCATTGGTGAAATCCGTTCAGGGAAATACGGGAAAATGCTGGTTTCGCATGGTTTCGCCTGCAAACCTCGTGCAGGAATTGGTTACAAACCATTCACCAATCCGCCTCCCAACCTCGACTGGAACCTGTGGAGAGGACCTTCTGTTGTTGACCGCTACCATGAAAACCTGGTACATTACAACTGGCACTGGTTCTGGCAGGTAGGTAACGGGGAATTGAATAACCAGGGTACCCACCAGTTGGATGTTGCATACTGGGCACTCGACCCGGAAGTTGAAAATACCCACCCGGTGCGTGTAATGGCCATGGGTGGCAGGTTTTCCTGGGACGACCAGGGTGAAACGCCAAATACCATGTTTGCCGTTGCTGAATTCAAAAACGGACAGCGTGTGTTTTTCAACGTGCGCAATGTAAATTATGAAGGCTACCAGCGCGAAGTCACCAACCGTTTTTACTTTGAAGATGGCGGAAGGCTTCACGAGGGCGGGGAGTATATTTCGCACAACGGCAGCCAGCCCCGCGATGTGCCGGTAAAAGAAGTGCCCATTACACCGGGCGGAAATTATGGCAGTTTTGTTGCAGCCTGCCGGGCAGGCGATCCTTCCATGGCAAACGGGACCATGTTTGATGCACACTACAGTTGCACATTGGGGCACCTGATGAATATTTCATACCGTTTGGGGAAAGAAGTGCCCTTTAATGCCAAAGCAGGAAAATTTGGCGACGATGCCCTGGCATTTGAAGAATTCATGAAAATTCATGAAATAGCCCGCGACGGTATGGGAGTACCGGTTGACCAGGCCAAATATGTTGTTGGACCTTGGCTGGAATTTGATGGCGAAGCCGAACATTTTACCGGCAATCATTCAGTGGAAGCCAACCGCCTGCTGTTCGATCCAAGGAGGTATGAGTTCGATATTCCTTCTCCCGGTTCAGTTTAAAAATGATGCATATCAATTAATTTTTTTTATGGATAATACAAGACGATCATTTATTAAAAAGTCAGCCATTGGTGCAGCCGGCATTACCATTGGAGGGTTGGGTATGTCGGCAAAAAGTTATGGCAGCATTTTAGGTGCAAACGATAAGGTTCGTGTGGGTATTCTCGGTTTTTCCAATCGGTTTAAAGGTTCGCTTGGAAAAGCTTTTTTAAAGTATGCCGATGATATGAATTTCGAGTTTTTTACGGTTTGCGACATTTGGAACCGCCGCCGTGACGAAGGCCAGGCCTGGTACAAAGAAACCACTGGGGGAAAACTCGAAACAGCAAGAAATACCGATGAGTTGTGGGGACAGAAACCTGATGCGGTTATTTTAAGCACAGCTGATTTCCAGCATGCATTGCTTACTGCTGAGGCCGTTCGTGCGGGTGCTGATGTTTACTGCGAAAAACCGTTTGCCGAAACCATGGACGATGCCAACGAAGGTTTAAAAGCAGTAAAGGAAACAGGAAAAGTGATAACCATTGGCTCACAGCGGCGAAGCGGACCCAATTACCATGCTGCCCACGACTATATTCAGTCGGGAAAATTTGGCAAGATTCTGGCCGTGGAAATGACCTGGAACGTGAATCAGCCGGGAAGGTGGCGTTTGCCGCACCTTACTTCGCAAATCAAAGAAGCGGATACCGACTGGAAACGTTATTTGATGAACCGGCCCTACGAACCGTGGGATGCACGCAAATATTTGGAGTATCGCCTGTTCTGGCCTTATTCGTCAGGAATTCCGGGGCAATGGATGGCCCACCAGATTGACACCGTACACTGGTTCTCGCATTTGCCTCACCCACGTTCGGCGGTTGCCAATGGCGGCATTTACATGTGGAAAGACGGGCGCACCAATTTCGATACTATGACTGCTGTATTCGATTACGGTCCGCTGGATAATCCGGATGAAGGCTTCCAGGTAATTTATTCTTCACGCCAGAATAACTCTTCGGGCGGAACAAAAGAGTGGTATTTCTCCAACGGAGGCAAACTCGATTTGGACACCAATAAAGTAAATAGTGATGGTGGTTTAACTCAACGCCACGCAAGCGCTATGGATATGAAACCATTCCTGCTGGAAGACTTTGAACTTCCGCAAATGAAGGTAGAAACAGGTGCCGATACAGGTTCGGACCCGCTGACCAATGCCCACATGCAGAACTGGATGGAATGCGTGCGCAAGGGCGACCCGAAAACCAATGCACCGGTTGAAGCGGGTTACAGCCACTCCATTGCCAATATAATGGTAACGGCAGCGTTGCGCACCGGCCAGCGTGCTACGTTCGACCCGGTAACCAAACAGGTAATGGCCGGAGGAAAAGTGTTTAAGTACTAGTTTCGCATAGATTTTTAATTTAAAAGTTCCCTGGTGTTGTTTGCCGGGGAATTTTTTTTTTGATCTGGAATTATCTTCGGAACAGCTTTACGCTCAATCCTTTTTGTTCCGACCACCCTTCTTTATCCGTAAGACGAATAAAAAAGTGGTAGTCCCCATCATCGAAATTTCCTTCACTGTTTCCTGCAGGCAATGAAATTTGAATGTTGGTTTCATATTCTTGTAATCCTTCGGGAATAGCATAATCCTGAATAAAAGTAAACGGGTTCACCGGATCTTTAATCGGGCCAAGACTACATTCAGTAACTTCCGTGCTGTGCGAATGGTGATCGAAATTGTTATGAATGTCTATGCTGTAGGAACCCAGTTCAACATTATCGGTAAATTTTACTTTTAGCATAAATGTTTCTCCGAAATACAGGGTGTCGCAATTTACTGGGAATGCACCCTGAATAGTTAAATCAATTGACGGTTTTTCCTTGTCAATTTCTTCGCCTTTTTCGCAGGAAATGAAACCAATGAAAAAAACAGCTATGATGAATGCGATTCTTAATTTTTTCATGTTTTGATAGTTTTTGCGGCTGGCTCGTCAAACAGCCAGCCGCATGATTTACAAAAATCAATAATTTATTTCAATCGGATAACGATCTGAAAAAGTCCAGTTTCCACCAAAAGCATCTGTACATTTTACCAAAATGTAGTAATTAGCAGACTGCCATGCAATATCGCCTGTAATATCTTTGGGCGTGATATTGTTATCCTGAGCTGCGCCGACAGCAATATTTACCGAAAAATTGTGAGCCTTCGTACTATCAAAATCATGGGTGTGCAAAAGGGTAATGGTATTGGTTGCATTTACCTCAGCATCGGTTAAATTTTGATCGGCACGCACCAATCCAATGTATATGCCGCCCAGTGCTTTGTCGTCGCTTACACTACCCGAAATGCTAATGGTTTCCCCGTTATTAAAAACCTGGTTGTTTGATGGCGCCGCAGTTACATTCACTTCAGGGGCTACATCATCGTCAGGTTGCTGAATTTCAAGGTCAGCTTCTGCATAGCTCTGATTACCAAGCATATCAGTAACAACAAAGTCAAAATGATATTCCCCGGGTTCAGCTTCAAGAGCAATATCCAAATGTTCATGGAAAATTGTGTTTTTTAATCCTGAAAACTTTGTATAGGTTGTATCAATTTCCCATTCTTCATGCCCACCTTCTTCTTCATGTTCTCCTTCGGAGTGAATTCTAATCTGAACTTTGTCAATCTTCCCTTCAGCAATAATTTCGGCTTCTATGTGTAAATCGCTTCCAATTATTGCTATGTGGTCGTTACCATGGCTATCACCCATACCAAGTTCATTTATGGTAATTACTGGTTTAGCAACTTCATCATCTTTTTCACATGAGGTAAAAAATAAACTTGCTGTGAAAGCAATTGCGATAAAAAAAAATTTTGTCTTCATAATTTTAATTTTTAAAAGTAATACATATTTATTCCACTAAATTCTACTTATTTGAATGCCCTCAGAAGGGTATTGAAATGTTCACTATCAAATTTCGTCCGTCTTCAGGTACATTTATCAGCCTGTAATAGCTTGTATGATTAAAATACTTGCTGTTCAGGAGGTTTTGAACTTGCAGCGAAATGG
>JAZBNQ010000452.1:0-7951 GCA_036350775.1 Mariniphaga sp. | reverse complement strand
TTTTGAAAAAAATCAGAATCCGAATCTTGCAGGCAACCACAAACTAATTTGCGGGAAGTAAGTAACCAAAATAAGCACAATCACCATAGCAATAAACATGGGCAGCAATGGTTTTATTACTTTATCTATGCTTAATCCAGCCACACTGCAACCAATAAACAAAACAGAACCCACCGGCGGGGTGCAAAGTCCCACACTCAGGTTTAACACCATAATAATTCCGAAGTGAATCGGGTCAACTCCCATTGCTGTTACAATAGGTAAGAAAATGGGTGTAAAAATCAATACAGCTGGAGTCATGTCCATAAAAATTCCAACAAACAACAGTAACATATTTATAATCAACAATATCATAAAGGGATTGCTGGTAAGTGAAAGCAATCCTTCACTCACATTTTGAGGAATATTTTCGTAGGCCATAATCCACGATAAACCCAAACAGGTTGCTACCAACAGCATTACAATACCGGTTGTTTTTACAGAGCGAAGGATAATTTCAGGCAAATGCTGAAGCTTTACTTCGCCATATATGAACGCCAAAATAAGGGAGTATAACACCGCAATAGCAGAAGCTTCTGTAGCAGTAAAAAATCCGGCAACAATTCCACCGATAACAATTACCAGCATCATTAAACTGGGAATAGCATCCAGAAATTTTTTCGTTCCTGCGAGTGCCTTTTTCTTGTTGTTCACTGTTCGTATAACACCAAAAACAGCCATACCAGCAAGAATTACATAGAGTAAAATTTTGTTTACAAGTGGCGAAAAGTTAGTCTGCGAAAATGTAACTCCCTGATAAAAAAGCACAAGTCCAACTGCAATCATAGATACCACACCAAGCGCTTTAACTGCTGCCTTTGTTCCTTTTGTCTTGTAAATTAACATAGTCACTGCCGTAATAATAATTCCTAAACCGGTCAGAATTCCAGGCAAATACCCTGCAAGGAAAAGTGCCGTTATGGAAACCCCACCACTGGCAAGCGAATATACTATGAGAATGTTACTAGGAGGAATGGACAACCCGGTTGTTGCCGAAGTAATATTCACAGCCGCGCTGAAATTTTCGGGGTACCCTTCCTTTTTCATTTCAGGCTGCATAATACTGCCGATGGCCGAAGCCGAAGCAGCAGCCGAACCAGAAATAGCTCCGAACAACATGTTGGCCAGTACATTAACCATGGCAACTCCACCCGGAATCCCGCCTACCAAAACACGGGCAAAATCAATGAGCCGGATGGCTATTCCACCGCTGTTCATAATGTTTCCCGCTAAAATAAAAAATGGGATAGCAAGAAGGGCAAAACTGTTTAGACCGGTTCCCATCCGTTGCGAAAATGTGGTAAGTGCAGGTATCATATCTATGCTAACCAGCATTGTCAATATTCCCGAAATTCCAATACTGAATGCTATTGGAACCCCTATTATCAATAAAATGACGAAACTAAAAACGAGTACAAATACTTCAAGTAATTCCATAGCAATTAGTTTTTCCGGTTAGCTTTAACCATGTTAAACATATTATCAATATCGAAATAAGCGATAAGAATGCCACTCACTGGCATTACGAGATACACAAAGCCGAGTGGTATTCCCAGAGCGGAAGATTTTACCGATAGAAGAAACCGGGTGTAAACAAGTGATGTACCACCTATTATCAGAACTGTAATGGCAAAAATGACGATGATAACGCTGATAATCATTTCAAGTTTGAATTTACGTTCGGGAGAACTCTTCTGTATGAGCAGGTCGATGGCGAGGTGTTCACGTTTACCTGCCACATAAGCCGCACCAAACATTCCTACCCAGATAAGCAGATATCCTGCCAATTCATCGGTATAGCTGCTGGGATCATTTAAAATGTAACGGCTAAATACCTGCCACAATACATCAATTACCAGAACACTCATTAAAAAAACGAGGAACCACTCCAAAATTTTATCAATAGCCTTTCGTAAAGTCATAGGTATAAATTTTATTTAACTGCCTGAATTCTTTTAATATACGAATAGATAATTTCATTGTCTCGATAAGTCTCTATAAAGGGTTGCACCTTTTCTATGAAAGGCTCCTTGTCGGGCCTGTTTATCTGAACACCTGCCTTTTGGACTTCAATCATCGATTCTTCTTCCGATTCAGCCCATAATTTACGCTGCAAAACAGCCGACTCGTCGGCAGCTTGCTGAATCCATTCTTTTTCCTGGTCAGAAAGCTTATCCCAAATCACCTGGCTAATTACTAAAACATCAGGGATTGTGGTGTGCTCATCAAGTGAATAATATTTACAAACTTCATAGTGACGTGATGTGTAGAGACTTGGCGGATTATTCTCAGCTCCGTCAACTACACCACTTTGCAAAGCTGTGTAAAGCTCGCCCCAAGAAATGGGAGTGGCCGATCCCCCAAGTGCCCTTACCATTCCAACAGCAGTAACACTGTTCATCACCCTGATTTTCATTCCGGCCAAATCATCAGGGTGTTCTATGGGTTTGGCAATGGTATAAAAACTTCGTGATCCGGCATCATAATAGCAAAGCCCACGCAATCTTTTATCCGCTGTGCTGAGTAATAGATCCTGACCGATTTCCCCGTCGAAAACCTTGAAGGCGTGTTCTTTTGACCGGAAAATGTATGGCAGACCAAAAACTTTATAATCTTCCACAAAACTCTCCATTACAGCAGCAGATACTTTGGTAATGGCCAGGCTTCCAATTTGTAAAAGTTCTACACATTGTTGTTCTGAACCGAGTTGTTCTGCCGGGTAAATATCAATGGTTAGTTTCCCTTCGGATAATTCGCTGGCTCTTTGAGCCATGAACATCATAGCCTCGTGAACCGGATGATCGGTAGGCAGACCGTGCGCCAGTTTTAGTTCCGTTTTTTCTGACGGTCCAAGGCAGGAAATGGTTGCCAAAAGCAAAACAAATCCAAAAAATCGTTTAAATTTATTGTATTTCATTCTAATTCAGTTGATTATTTTTTATACTTACCTATAATTTTCAACGCTTCTTCACATTTTTGCGTAATGTAATAATAATTTTCATTGGCCAAAACTTCTTTTGGGAACAATTTCGAGCCCATTCCCACACAAGTAACCCCAGCTTCAAACCATTCCTTAAGGTTTTCTTCAGTTGGTGAAACGCCTCCGGTAGGCATGATATTGGTCCATGGCATGGGGCCTTTTACTGCTTTAACAAAACCGGGACCACCTACTTCGGAACCGGGAAATATTTTTACTACTTCGGCGCCCAGTTCATGTGCGCGGCCAATTTCAGTAACTGTTCCACAACCAGGGCACCAGGCTACTTTTCTTTTGTTGCAAACCCGTGCAGTAGCTTCATCAACCATTGGTGAAACGATGAAATTGGCACCCAGGGCTATGTACATTGCGGCTGTTCCTTCGTCAATCACTGAGCCAACACCCATTATCATTTCAGGGCATTCTTGCTGTGCCCATTTGTTAAGATCGGCAAAAAGGAGTGTAGCAAAATCGCCGCGATTGGTAAATTCGAATAAACGAACTCCCCCTTCATAACAGGCTTTTACCACTCTTTTGCATACTTCTGCATCAGCATTGTAAAACACTGGAATCATTCCGGTTTCCTTCATTTTTAATGCTACTTCTATCCGGGAAAATCTGGCCATAATTATTAAATATGATTATTTCTAATTTTTAAACGTCTTTCAAATTGCGGCGCATGATTCGTTATCATTCCAATCAACTTTCCGGTTGCGCCTTGAATTCATTTTTTTTGCATTACTTTTTTTCAAATGCTACAGGTGCGCTTTTCGCATAAAGTCCCTCCTTCAGAGGGTTTAGGGAGGCTTTCATCGCGCAACTCGTCCCGAAGCATCGCCGCCCATCAGTTTTTCCACTTCGTCAACAGTAACCTGGTTGAAATCGCCATAAACGGTATGTTTAAGACACGATGCGGCTACTGCAAAATTTAAGGCTTTCTGGTCGTTACCTTTGTATGTTAGCAAACCGTAAATCAATCCTCCCATAAACGAATCGCCGCCGCCAACACGATCAACGATATGGGTAATCTGGTATGTTGGTGCTTCGTAAAGCTTTTGGCCATCCCATAATACACCCGACCAGGTGTTATGATTGGCGTTTACTGAGCCCCGCAACGTAGTAATCACTTTTTTGCATCGCGGAAAACGTTCCATAATTTGTTTTGAAACCGATTCGTAAGCAGCGCCTTCCACGTGTCCGCCAGTTACGTCAACTCCCTCGGGTTTAATGCCCAGAACTTTTTCAGCATCTTCTTCATTACCTAAAATAATATCGGTTCCGGCAACCAGTTCAGGCATCACATCGCCTGCAGTTTTTCCGTATTTCCAAAGGTTTTTCCGGTAATTTAAATCGCATGAAACAGTTACACCCAGTTCGTTTGCTTTTTTAATGGCTTCCAGACAAACATCAGCCGCACTTTGCGAAATAGCCGGTGTAATTCCTGTCCAGTGAAACCAGGCAGCATCTTCAAAAACTGCATCCCAGTCAATCATTCCTTGTTTTATTTCTGAAACTGCTGAATGGTCACGATCGTAAACCACTTTGCTGCCTCGACTTACAGCGCCGGTTTCCAGGAAATAGATTCCGAGCCGTTTCCCGCCCCAAACAATTTTGCTGGTTCCAACACCATGTTTGCGCAAATCCATCATACAGGTGCGGCCAATATCATTTTCAGGCAACCGGGTAACAAAATCAACCGGAATGCTATAGTTGGCAAGTGAAACAGCCACATTTGCCTCTCCTCCTCCAAAGGTTGCAGTTAATTCATTGCTTTGTGAAAAACGCAAATATCCCGGGGTTGCAAGACGCAGCATAATTTCGCCAAACGTAATTACTTTTTTCTTCATCGGGTTCAATTTATATTGATATTGCAATCGATTGCAAATATACAATTCTGCCGGAAATAAAAAAGAAATCCGGTATGTTATTCAAAATTAAAATAAGCTTTCGCATTGTAAAAACAGATATTTTCAACCATCTGACCTAACAATTCCATATCGTTTGGAATTTCCCCGTTTACCACATCGTTTCCAATTAAATTGCAGAGCGTTCTTCTAAAATATTCATGCCGCGGATACGACAAAAAGCTGCGGGAGTCGGTAAGCATACCCACAAAACGGCTAAGCAACCCTAAATTTGAAAGTGCATTCATCTGTTTTTCCATTCCGTCTTTCTGATCGAGAAACCACCAGCCCGATCCAAACTGCATTTTCCCTGGTACAGAACCATCCTGAAAATTACCAATCATTGTTGCAATAAGTTCATTATCACGCGGATTCAGATTGTAAATAATGGTTTGAGCCAGTTTGTTTTCCATATCCAGTCGGTCCAGAAACCGGGAAAGCGGCCGGGCAATTTCAAAATCGCCGATGGAATCAAGTCCGGTGTCGGGACCCAGTTTATTGAAAAGACGGGTGCTGTTATTGCGGACTGCCCCCAGGTGGAATTGCTGTGTCCAGCCTCGTGCATGATCCATAATCCCAAATTCATACAGCATGCAAGATTTGAATTTTAAAATTTCCAGCTTAGTTAAATCATTTTCACCTCTTATTTTTTCAAAAATATCCCTGATTTCCTTTTCGGTGTAGTCCTCGGCAATGGCAGTCTCCAATCCGTGATCAGACAACCGGCAGCCATTTTCATGGAAAAACTTATGACGAATTTCAATGGCATCCATAAATCTGGTATAGCTATCGATGGAAATTCCTGAAACTTCAGAAAGTTTATCCACATACTGATTGAACGTTTCAGTATTCTCCACAGCCATGGCTTTGTCGGGTCGCCAGGCAGGTAAAACGGCTACTTCGAACCCGCTTTCTTTTATTTGCCTGTGGTATTTGAGCGAATCCACCGGATCGTCAGTTGTGCATATCGTATGCACATTGGCCATACGTATAATGTTGCGCACTGAATAATCAGGAGTTTGCAGCTTGGCATTACATTCGTCCCAAATCTCTTTAGCCGTGGACGGATTTAAAAGTTTATCGATTCCAAAAAATCTTTTCAGTTCAAGGTGGCTCCAATGATATAAAGGATTTCTGAGGGTGTTAGGAACCGTTTCAGCCCACTTTTCAAATTTTTCCCAGTCGGAACCGTCACCGGTGCAGTACCGCTCGTCAACGCCGTTGGCACGCATAGCCCGCCATTTGTAATGGTCGCCATACAACCAGATTTGAGCCATGTTTTCAAACTGCTTATCCTCGGCAATTTCATTTGGCGGAATGTGACAATGGTAATCAAAAATGGGCATTTTTGCTGCGTGCTGGTGATACAATTTCTGCGCTGTTTCTGTCTGCAGCAGAAAATTTTCATCCATAAATCTTTTCATCGTTACAGTTATTAAAGGTCGAACAATCTTTTTAGGTGGCGGTCGTAGATGTTTTCTTCCACACAATTTCCAACCACATCAGCATATTTTTTTAGCAGACTGGTGTATTTATCTCCCATTTCGGCAGCCACTTTGTAACCCACATGCACAAGTTGCCTGAAGTTGGGATTGTAATCGGGGTGGCCGGGAATATGCCGCAAGGTACTGGCAAACTTTTCACCTGTCCAGCCGGCAACAACCTCCGGAGGCGGAAGTTGTGCATCGTCGATGTCAATTACGTCAGCATAGGGTGCACATAGTTCTTCTTTGCGTTCCAGTGCGCGGGCATAAATGGCATTGGCTACAAGTAAACCTTCTTCACCAGAAATAGCCAAACCAATCACTTCTTCCAGCCAGGTAGTTCCGGCAGTTTTTACGTGAAGGCCTTTATCGTGCTTTTTGATGATTTCTGCCATCACCGGATAAATGGTAAATTTATCGGAGCCAGAATGAACACTGAGCTTCAGATTTTCCGGAAGTCCGAAAGCTTTTACGGCATAATCAATAACCAAAACATCCTGCTCAAATTCCTTAGCGAATTGTTCCACATCACCCACATAATCAACTCCTTTATTAAATCGTCCGGTAAATTTAGGCGCGATGGTTTGAGCTGGAATTTTTTCATCGGCAATCATTTTTAAAATGAAAAACAATTCAACCGGTGTTTGCGGTGTTTCCACTTCGTCCATGGAAACCTCGGTAACAAAGTTGCCGACTCCTTTTTTTGATTCAATGTGGCGGTAAATTTTCCCAGCTTCTTTAATTGCAGCCAGGTATTTTCCGGCAACCTTTTCCAGCAGTTCATCTGAAATAAAAATAGGATCCGATATTCCGGGAATGTTTACTTCTGAACCCAGCGAGGCGCAGGATTTTTTGAATGCAGTCACGTCATCGGCAGAAGATTCATTTTCGATGTAGATGGCTACATCTAAGGTAAAAAAGTCGGCATGATCTATGAACCGGTCCACGTTAGACAGATTAATATGATCGGCATCAACAAAATAAGGTCCTTCCCATCCCAAATTTTTTACAGCGGCATCTGCTTCCAGACGTGTGCCAATCGGTTCTGAATGAACAATATTATGTTCCCTGTTCGATTTATTCCAAACCGGTGTTACTTCCACACCCTCTGAAGTAGCTGTAATTAATGCGCTTAACTGGGCCTCACCCTCATGGTTAAAGCGATCTCCCACTCCAAAACTATACTTTCCCAATATCATTTTTTTTGTATTTAAAGTTTTTGGTTTCAACCGAATTTAAGCTTCCGTGTACGAACACGAAAGTAGAGATATATTTTAAACTTTCAAAATAAAATTGAAATTTTACCTGAAATCCAGCAATACTTTCAAATATTTCTCTTTTTCTTTTTGAACAAGTTCGAAGGCTTTTTGGATTTCAGAACCGGGCATCACTTTTGAAATCAGGGCATCGGGGTTCAGGTTTCCGGCATTTAAATGTTCAATTACCTCGGTAAATTCACCATCGCTAACCCGGGAAGTAATAATCTGGGCTTCTTTCCAAATCAGTTCTTTAAACACTACCGGCGAAGGATCGTCGCCCAAACCCAG
>JAZBNQ010000451.1:0-2126 GCA_036350775.1 Mariniphaga sp. | reverse complement strand
CGCCCGTCCGGGTTCAATACTGGAACCTGAAATGGATGAAGTAAGAAAAAAATTCGGCGACCTGGCCAAAGATGAGGATGATTTGGTGCTTTGCGCTCTGTATCCTGTTACTGGTAAGCGTTTTCTGAAGTGGAAGTATGGGCTGGAAGAAATTCCGGAGGAGATGAAGCCCAAAACAATGGAGCAGGTGAAAAAAGAGGCTGAAATCGTTCGCAAAGCTTTGGCCGGTGAACTGACTTCTAAAAAATCAAACGGTAACGGCCGCGAGCTGGAAGTTACCGTTGACGGCGAAACCTTCACCGTTGAAATCAATGATCCGAATGCATTACCGGGACCTTCACTTCCTCAAATCCGGCGCAAAAAAAAGGCGGGAATCAAAGAAGTGGAAAAAACTGGCAGTCTAACTGCTCCGCTTCCGGGAATGATTGTTGAGTACAAAAAAGCAGTGGGCGATAAAGTGAATGCCGGCGAAACATTAGTGGTTATTGAGGCCATGAAAATGATGAATAACATCGACTCCACTGTTGATGGTGTGGTTAAGGAAGTAAAATTTGAGGCAAGCGATTCTGTTTCAAAAGGTGATGTAATTATGGTTATAGAACCTTCGAATTAAAGGATTATTTTTTTTCCAAAAAATCAAATAGCTGTTTGAGAATTGAAGATGAAAAACGCAGTTACATAGGTTAATTTTAAAGTTTACAAAACCGAAACGGATTTATGGAGTAGCAAATGCTATAAAATAGTCCGTTTCTTTTTTAAAACATTTGTAATTTGTGTAGTTTTCTGTAACGACCTTCTGCAGCCAGCAATTCATCGTGTGTGCCTTGTTCTTCAATTTTACCTTTGTGCAGCACGTAAATCATGTCGGCATTTTTTATGGTGGAAAGTCGGTGCGCAATCACAAGCGAAGTACGGTTTTGCATCAGTTTCAGCAAGGCATCCTGCACCAGCCGCTCCGATTCCGTGTCGAGCGAAGAAGTTGCTTCATCAAGAATCAGGATGGGTGGGTTTTTCATTACGGCCCGTGCAATGGAGAGCCGTTGTTTCTGGCCTCCCGAAAGCTTGTCGCCACGATCGCCAATGGTGGTTTGGTAGCCGTTTTCAGTAGCCATAATAAATTCGTGTGCATTGGCAATTTTGGCGGCATTTACAACCTGCTCCTCAGTAACATCATCCATCCCGAATGCAATGTTGTTAAAAAACGAATCGTTAAAAAGAATGGGTTCCTGGTTCACATATCCAATCAGGTTGCGAAGGTCCTTCAGTTTCAGGTCACGTAAATCGGACCCGTCAATGGTTATGCTGCCACCTGTAACTTCGTAAAAACGGGGCAGCAGGTCAACCAGTGTTGTTTTTCCACTTCCCGAACGACCCACAAAGGCCACGGTTTTTCCCTTTTCAATTTCAATCGAAATATCTTTTAAAACCGGTGTTGCATTGTAAGCGAAAGAAACATTATCGTATCTGATTTTATTTTGGAAGTCATTTATTTCCAGGGCGCCGGGCTTTTCTTTTATACTTTCCTGTGTATTTAGGATTTTATCGATACGCTCCATAGAGGCCAGGCCTTTTTCTACACTGTAAAGTGCAGTACTGAAAGCTTTTGCCGGATTTATAATATTGTAGAAAAAAATCAGGTACCCGATAAATGCTGCGGCATCGAGCGAACTTTTCTGGTTCAGAATCAACTGGCCGCCATACCAAAGCACAATGATGATAACCGTAGTTCCGAGGAATTCGCTCATGGGGTGGGCGAGGAACCGCCTCCACATCAACTGGTTCATAATGTGAAAATAGCTCACATTTTCCTTTTCAAACCGTTCAGTGGCCTTTTTTTCAGCATTAAATGCTTTTATGATTCGCAAACCCGAAAGGTCTTCCTCAATAACCGACAGAATATCTCCCATTTTTTGCTGACCCTTCCGGCTTTCCTTTTTAAGGCTTTTGCCAATGCGGCCAATAATGTACCCGGCAATGGGAAACATCACAAAAACAAACAGGGTAAGGCTCCAGCTCATGTAAACCATAACTGCCACCGAAACAAGAATGAGTATGGGGTTTTTAATCATCATTTCCAGCGAGTTCATAATGGAATTTTCCACTTCGGTAACATCGCCTGTCATGCG
>JAZBNQ010000450.1:0-3351 GCA_036350775.1 Mariniphaga sp. | reverse complement strand
TTAAAGTATGTTTCCCTTCCGGCAGGTCGTAATTCCAGGTTATTTCGTGACGGCGCACCAGCCATTGAGTAGGCAATTTGGTGGATTCCAGTAACTCGCCGCCAATAAATACATCCACTTCCAAAACAGCCTCCGGTAAACTGCCGTCTTTAGCAGCACGTCCACCAACCACAAATCCACAGCCTTCTATTTCGAATGAAATTTCAGAATTCTGTCTGGTAAGATGTTTTCCAATTCTTCTTCGTTCAGTTGGAAAAAAACCTTCGAAACCAATCTCCAAAGGAACCGTTTTTGGCACCTGATATTGCACCAGGAAATTATCGCCCTCCTCACTTCCGCCGTTTCGTTTTATCATATCCGTGGCATGACGAAAACCAATGTCATACACTTTATTGAGCGACATTTTCGTATATTGAAAATCCTTGTCCTCCACCTTATCGATGCCCTGTTTCCAGTAATCAGGAATGTTGCTGTAACCAATCATAGCCCCCAAAATACCGGCGGCATTGGCCGGATTGCAGTCCGAGTCGTATCCGCAGCGGGTGCTGATATCGACGGTTGCCCCAAAATCGCCTTTCCCGTAAAGTAACCCGATTACAATGTATGCAGCATTAATTTTTGCATCGATATTAAACGGCCGAAAAACGCCGTCGGGGCAACCTTTATCGTAGGTCCATTTTTTCTGGGCTTCAAACCAGGCCGATTTCCAGTCGTCGGGATTTTCCCTGTACCAACTGATTACATCGGCAATACACTGGTGAAATTCACTTTCCTTCGGAATTGTCTTCAGGGCCTCTTCCACAATAAATTCCATATCGTCGTAAACAAATGCCAGCGAATACATGGCCGCGACATAAACTCCACCGTAAACTCCGTCGCCATAATTCATGATGTGGCCAATCCTGTTTCCAATTTCGGCAGCTGAATTGGACATTCCCGGCGCCATTAATCCTGCAAAATCGGCTTCAATCTGAAAATCGATATCATCGGCATGCGGATTGTTTTTCCAGTGGCCGGAGGCAGGGGGCATAATGCCGTTCAGAATATTGTAACGTGCTGCCTGGTTGGCATGCCACAGCGGATATTCCGCATGCGCAAACGCCAGTGCATGAGTCGAATCAGGTGCATCCAGCCCTTGCTTTTCAAATACATCTACAAAAGTTAAATCCATGTAAACATCATCATACAATCCGGGAGCATTTTCGTAGTACCAAAGCATACGGGTACCATCCCACGGAATGGGAACGTGGTCGCCAATCATGGTGCCGTTCCACTGGAATTCGGTAGGCCCTCCATACGTGCAGCCAATTACCTGGCCTGCCCAGCCTCCTTTAATTTTGTCCTGCAAAACTTTTTTGGAAATTGTCAGGATTTCACCATCGGCATAAAAAGTTGAAACATTTTCCTTCTGCTGATTCTGACAACCAACAAAAAAGAAAAAAAGTGTCAATGAAAATAGTAGTGTCTTCATTATTTTCTTTTTAGTTTTTTAGAATTGATAATCTCTTATTTCATGCAGATTTGGCGCAGAAGGCTGCGCACCCATCCGGGTTACAGAAATTGCAGCAGCTCGCTGGGCAAAGTCAACGGCTTCTTTTAAATCCATACCTCCAGCTAATGCCGCCGCCAGCACACCGTTAAACACATCGCCGGCAGCAGTGGTATCCACAGCTTTTACCTTATAACCCGAAATCGTTCCTTCAAAATCAAATGTTTTTAAATAAACACCCTTACTACCCAGTGTGAGAATAACGGTTGTTCCTCCCTTGTCAAAAATATCATTGGCCATCTCCGGGATATTTTTTTCAGAAAGATCATTTCGGGAAGTGATGATGGCTGCTTCGGTTTCATTGGGTGTAATAATGGTTACCTTGTTCAGCAGGGTTTGCGGAATTGTAGCGCCGGGAGCCGGATTCAGAATAAACGGAATCCCTTTTTGATGGGCTATTTCTGCTGCTGCCTCCACGGTTTCCATGGGAATTTCCAACTGGGCCAGCACAACTTTAACACCATCGAAAGCATATTCAAAACCATGAACATCTTCGGGGAATAAATAACTGTTGGCACCCGGAGCCACCGAAATGCTGTTTTCGCCATCGTCTGCCACATTTATCAGCGCCATGCCCGAGTGAATGCCCGGTTGCACTTTTATAAATGATGTATCGATTCCTTCTTTCCTGTAATTTTCAACCGCCTGTTTTCCAAAAGCATCGTCCGAAACGCACGCAATAAAAGTAACTTCGGCGCCTGCCCTTGCTGCTGCCACAGCCTGATTGGCACCTTTTCCGCCCGGAATGGTCAAAAAATCAGTTCCCATGATGGTTTCGCCAGGGGCCGGAATGTGTGGCACTTTCAACACCATGTCGGTATTGGAACTTCCGATTACTATAATTTTTGGTTTCATCTTTTTTAGTATAACCGTGCTACAATAATCATGGTCAGGCCAACAACAAAAAAGAGGAACATTGCGGTTAGCAATCCGTTTACACCTTTTGCCCCTTTAAATTCTTTCCAGATGAAAACGCCCCAAAGGGCAGCAATCAGGGTAGCTCCCTGCCCCAAACCGTAGGAAATGGCAAAGCCGGCCTGTTCGGCTGCAATAATATTCAGCGTCATTCCCAGGCTCCAGATGGCACCCCCCAGAATGCCAATGAGATGCAGTTTTGTATCACCTTTTACAAAATAGTCTTTGTAGGTAACCTTTTCACCTGTTAGCGGTTTGTACATAAAAATGGTATTCCAAACAAAGTTGGAAATTAGCAAGCCCATAGCAAAAACAACCGATGCCGTGTAAGGAGTGAGTTTTCCTTCCATTGGATTCACAAAATCGGTAGCCATGGAAGCCGCCACAAACCGGTAGAAAAAGCCCATCAGAAAACCGGCAAGTAACGAAATCACAATTCCCTTTGCTGATGTTACTGGTGATGAATTTGGTAACCGGCGATAAGCCAGGGCATCCAGGACAATAGCGACAGTTACAAGTGCAACTCCTGAGAATAAAATTACAGGATTTCCCAGCGGAGTTGCTGCATAATTGGTAATAACCCCCAGTACCAGAGCCAGTCCAATACCAATGGGAAATGCGACTGCCATTCCGGCAATGGCAATGGCTGCAACCAAAAGAATATTTGCAATATTAAAAATCACCCCGCCAAGGAATGCGGAAATCAGAGATTTTCCATCAGCTTGTGCCAAATCTGCCAGAAAACTGCGGCCTTCGGTGCCGCTACTTCCGGCAGTGAATGCCAGTAAAAGCGCCAATAGCAAAACCCCAATGGCATAATCCCAGTAGAACAACTGAAATGGCCATTTTTTCTGGGCCAGTTTTTGGGTATTAGCCCATGAGCCCCA
>JAZBNQ010000449.1:0-3785 GCA_036350775.1 Mariniphaga sp. | reverse complement strand
TGGCTGTTCTTTAAGCCTGACCGATGCCACATTTCCGAGGGTGACAATCCGCCCGTTTTTATTGGAAACCGGCAAGCTTTCCCAATTGCCTGGCGGAATATACTTTTCTGTTGCAAGCACGGGCACTGAGGCCCCGAAGCCTTCCTGCTGGTTGCCCAGAAATTCAGTAGTTCCCAGCCGGTTGACAACAGCGCTGATTTCGGCAGGCGTAACGGAATAATTTTCCAGCAGTTGCGGGTTAAATACAATCTCCCACTGGTGAGGAGTGACTCCGTGCAGGTTAATATCGCCAATGCCTTTTATTTTCAGCAATTCGGGAATGACCTGTTGTTCGGCAATTTTCCCGATTTGGTAAGTCGTGGTCGTTGCATTCAGGGTGAGCACCATAAACGAAGCCTGGTTGTCGTTTTGCGCAATACGTGAGGTAATTTCGGGGTAGCTCATTTGTGTTGGCAGGTTGCTGCGAAGCTGGCGGATGAGCATTGAAACCTCGTAACGTTTTTGGTCGAGGTTGGCTGTTTTGTCGAAATTCAGGGTAACCACCCCGGTTCCTACCGAAGAGGTGGACTCGATGGATTTTACCTGGTTGATTTTTCCCAAAATACCTTCAATTTTGGAGGTTTCCTGTTCAATAACCTGCGGCGAGGCATTGGGCCACGAAAACCTCACAGAAAGCTGCGGCAAGTTGCGTTCGGGCTTAAAACGCACATCGAGCAATGGAACAAACGCCACCCCGATAACCATCAGCGCCAGGAATACGACGATGACGGAGAAGGGGGAAAAGGCGGGTTTGGTTTGAATGTTCGAAGGTTCGAAGGTTTGAAAGTTGTTCGTTGTTCGTTGTTGGTTGTTCATGCTTGCTGATGCTTCATATAGTTCTGTTCACTGGTTGTTCTTGCACAAATATAAACAAAAATGTTTACAGCAATAAAGCCAAATAAATCTGATTTTAAACCTAAAAGTTCCAAAAAAAACATACTATATATTGTATATATGATATATTAATGTATTATTGTAACAAAATATTAAAAAAATGGAAAGAGAGAGAAAACGAAAAATCATCGATTTAAATGAAGATACATTTAAAGTATTGTCGATTAAAGCTGCTGAAGAGGGAACAAACCTAAAGACCCTAATTGAAAAATCGCTGGACGAACTGGCTGAAAATATCCGGGACTCGCATTTATATTCTTATTTATTAAGAACTTATCCCGAAGGGAAAGAAATAGTTGGAAGCAAAGAAAAAGCAGAATTTGAACGCTGGCTTGGATTATGAAAGTGGAATACTCCAAAACATTTGTAAAGGCAGTTAAAAAATTGTCGGGAAAAATGCTTGATTCAGTAAAAAGAACTATCCTTGAAACAAAAAAAGCAGAAAACATTGGGCAACTGAGCAACTGTGAAAAATTAGTGGGGTATAAAAATACTTACCGCTTACGGATTGGCGATTTAAGAGCATTTTTCTACGTCCGCGTTGATGTTGAAGGCAATACCATAATTTTTGAGTACCTGGTGCCAAGAGGTCAGGCCTACAATAAAAAGATTCATGACAATTTGAAGAAAAAAGACTAAAAGATTCTCTTCCCAAGCCTGAATTTCGGGCTTCTTACTTTCTTCTCAACAAATAATACATCAGCGGAATCAAATACAAACTCACCACAGTGCCTAATAACTTTAACTACCAATAATAAACCGGTATGAAAAAGCCTTCTTTTATAATTCAACTTTTACAAGGTTGTAGCCCAATGGTTTCGCAATGCAATAAACTTCACCATCGGGATTAACCGCTATTCTTGTAACTGGAACATCAGTGGTGAACCGGGCTAAGGGAATTCCATCCTTAAGCGAAAACTTCATTATGGTCTCCGGGCTATCTTTTGCTGTTTGAGACCGAAATGCCTGCATATTTTTCCCATGATAAACTGCATATACAAAATCATCAGTTGCAGCAACATCCATAAAACCCAGGATGTTTTCATTCTTCAGGTAAATTTTCCCGCTACTTACGCTGTATTTGGGTTCGGTAATCCAGTGTTCCCAAATTTTTTCCAAGTGGCTGTTTTCTATCTTGTAGCAGCATATGTATCCAACATTAATCGCTGTATATATCAGATATTTATAAGAAAAATCAACGGTAATATTTCCTGCATTGAGTTCAGATAACTGATAAGAATCAATACCCTTGGGTGCAAAAGGAAATTTGCCATTAAAAGTGACCACACTTTCGCCTTCTGTTAAATTAATTAAAGCAAAAAGACCATCTTTAAATAAGCCCTTGGCGATAAATAAATTTTCAGCAACTTGTTTTGCATCAAAAATAAATTGTAATCCAACATCTTTTAAGTCAATTACCTGGTTAGGTTTGCAACTAAACGAATTTATTTCGCATTTGTGAATTTTTTTTAGGTTTGGGTCAAACAGGTAAAATTCTTCTCCTTCATTGCAAAGCCCGCTAAGAAAAGGAGTTGGGAGTTCATCCGGGCCACGTCCGGCATTTCCAAATTGGATAAAAAGATTGTTATTTTTATAATCGTAAACTTTTATAAAATCTTTTTTCGCCCTAACGTCTTGCGTAATCATAATAGAATCATTAAGGAAAAAACTCCCGAGTGTCATAGCCGGAATATCTTTAATAATGGGAATCGTTTTTAGTTTTTCTTCATGCTTAAATGTTGTATTGTATTTGGTGCCGGCAGATACAAAAATTATTAGAATAAAAATACTTTTGGCTATCTTCATTTGTAAAAATATAAATAGTGAGCAATAGATTTCAAAAACTCAAAATATCGTTAATTTCTTTTCGCTATAGCCGGGGTTGGCTTCTACTAAATTTCCCTGCTTTTCTACCGTGTTTGCAACCCGGGTTTTTTAATATTTTACCTCAGCAATTTAAGGCTATTTTTTTTTTCAAAATGAAAACTGTTTTTTGTCGCAATTTAGAATCAATCTAAAATTCTGATTACCTTATGTTTCGCTTCAGCAAATAATACATCAGCGGAATCAGATACAAACTCACCACAGTGCCAACCAACATGCCGCCGATAATAGCCAGGCCCAGCGGTTTTTGCAGTTCGGCGCCCATCCCTTTCTGAAACAGGAAGGGCAGCATGGCCAGTATGGTGGTAAGGCTGGTCATGATAATGGGTTTTAACCGGCGGCGGCCCCCTTCAAAAATAGAGCGCAGCAGCGAATGTCCATTGTCCATGAGCTTGTTGATGGTGTCCACTTTCAAAATGGAGTCGTTGATTACAATTCCCGCCATCACAATGATTCCGATGGCCGACATGATGTTGATGCCCGAACCGAACAGTTTCAGGAACAGGAACACCCCGAACAGGTTAACAGGTACTTCAGTCAGCACAATAAGCGGCAGCACAAACGACTCGAACTGGGCAGCCAAAATAAAATAGAGCAGCAATAAACTAACGCCGATAATTAAAAGCAACTCTTTCAGCATGGCCCGGTTTGAAAGGATGGAGCCACCGAATGTTACGTCGAATCCTACGTGTTTGGCTGCAATTTCTTTCATCTGCATTGCGGCGCCTGGGAATTCCCGCGGCGAAACATCCAGCATTACCGGAAAATATTCCCCCTCTTTTCCGGCCACAATCGTTTTTAAACCTGTCCCGGAATTTACCGTTACTAACCCCGACAGAGGGATTCGCTCACCGTTCCTGTTATTTACGGTTACCTGCTGCACAATATCGTAAACCGATTGATACCTGTTGCCAATGCTTACCGGCACATACATGTTGTTGTCGTTAATGGTAAACACCGTGTTGGCA
>JAZBNQ010000448.1:0-12512 GCA_036350775.1 Mariniphaga sp. | reverse complement strand
CGGCCCGAGCATACCGAAAAATATGAAGGATTTTACCACCTGATGTCGCTGAACGGCAATGTGGAAAAGGCGGAAATGCAGTTCATTATTCGCGACCACGACAAACAAAAATTTGAAAAAAAGAAAAAGTTGCTGAAAGAAATAGTTCAGCTTGTAAATAATGAGTTTGGCCGCGAGCTGGTTCAACTTGAATTGAAAGACCAGTATTATAACATGCGGGAAAAGATTGAGCCCGTTATATATGTGGTTGAAATGGCCAAAGAAGCCATGAAAAAAGCCGGCATTCAGCCCAGTGTAAAAGCCATTCGGGGTGGAACCGACGGCGCACGGCTTTCGTACGAAGGATTACCCTGCCCCAATATTTTTGCGGGCGGGCACAATTTCCACGGGCCGTTTGAATTTGTTCCTGTTAATTCCATGAAAAAAGCCGTTGAAGTGATTTTGAATATTGCTGAATTGACTGTAAAACATTGAATAATGCTCGGGAAGTTTCTCGAATATATCAACCAAAAAAACCTGTTTGAACCGCACCAAAAAGTTTTGCTGGCGGTGAGCGGGGGAATTGACAGTATGGTTCTGCTACACCTTTTTGAAAAATCGGAATTCGATTACGGTGTGGTGCATTGCAATTTTCAGCTTCGTGGCGAGGAATCAGATGAAGATGAGGGATTCGTTAAAAATCAGGTGCTTCTTCACGGTGTTCCTTTTTTTAATATTTGTTTCGATACGGAAGATTATGCAAAAATGAACGGCATTTCCATTGAAATGGCGGCCAGGGAATTGCGCTATAACTACTTCGAAAAAATTCGTAGTGAAAACCATTACGATTTTATTGCTACTGCGCATCATCAGGACGATTTGCTGGAAACCTTTTTTTTGAATCTGTCACGCAAAACCGGCATTCGCGGGCTAACCGGCATTAAAGAAAAATCGGGCCGGGTAATTCGTCCGTTGCTTTTTGCCAGCCGCAAAGAAATTGAAGATTTTGCCCAGGCGAACTATATCGGATTTCGTGAAGACCAAACTAACAGCGAAGTGGTTTACCAGCGCAATTTTATTCGCCACCGGATACTTCCGGTATTTTCAGAATTAAATCCTGTTTTAAAAAAAAATATTTCAGAAACCATTGAGAATCTGCGTGATGTGGAAGATGTTTTTTCTTTTTTTATTGGAAAGGAGAAAAACAATATAATTACAGTTGATGGGGATGAAATTTCGGTTTCCATTGAAAAATTAGGTCATTTTCCGTTTCCAAAAGTTTTGCTTTTTGAAATTCTCGCCCCTTACAATTTCAATGCAAATGTCATTCAACAGGTTTTCAAAAGCCTTGAAAATTTGCCGGGTAAACAGTTTTTTTCGAAAACACACCGTTTGGTAAAAGACAGGAAAAATCTTTTTATAACGCCGTTGCCAGAACCCGAAAACCGCATTTTTTATGTGGAAGAAGATGATATAGAACTTTTTGCTCCTTTCGATTTGACCCTCGGGAAGAGGAGCGCCGAAGGTTTTCAGATTATTAAAAACTCCAATGTTGCATGTCTTGATATGGAAAAACTGGAGTTTCCTCTTCTTATTCGAAAATGGAAAGCGGGTGATTATTTTCAGCCTTTGGGAATGTCCGGATTCAAAAAAATCAGTGATTTTTTTATCGACCAAAAAATTCCGGTCCATCAAAAAGAAAATACATGGTTGCTTTGCAGCGGTCAGAAAGTGGTTTGGGTGATGGGACACCGTATTGACAACCGGTTTAAAATTTCGGAAGAAACCCGGGAGGTTATAAAAATCGAAATCAGGCAGAACTAATTTTGTGTTTATTTTGATAAAACAGACTAAATTCGTAAGCAAAATTTCCTTTATTCTCTAAACTTTCGGAGCACTTAATGGTTTGTTTTAGTGTAAAAATTGACAGTTACTTTTTTGAAAAGAGATACTTTTATGAAAATATATGATTTAAAAAACCATTTCAAGATTAACTTGCTTGTTTTCTTCTTGTTAACTGGTTTCTCCTTTTATGGGAAAGGCCAGGCAGTTATTAATCCGGCAGCAAATGCCGACAATGTTGAGATTGGAGTCGTTGAGCATTTGGATGAATTTCTTCCTGACAGTATTTTGCTTATTAATGAGCAGGGTGAGCAGGTTTGGCTGGCAGACGTAATTGACAAGCCAACAATTTTAAACTTTGTATATTATCGGTGTCCTGGTATTTGCAGCCCCTTAATGGAAGCAGTTGCAGGCGTAATGAATAAATCGGAAATGGTTGCAGGAATAGATTACCAGGTACTTACCATTAGTTTCGATCCGCGTGAAACCATTGATTTGGGTATTCGAAAAAAGGAGAGTTACCTTGGATTACTTTCGGAAGAAAAGGCGGCAGAGGCTAAAGATGGCTGGCTTTTTTTTGTAAGCGACAGTGCCAGCATTGTTAAGGCAACAAATGCCACAGGGTTTAAATATAAAAAAACCGGAAACGATTTTTTACATGCTGCCTCCCTTATTGTTGTTAGCCCCGAAGGTAAAATTACCAGGTACCTGAATGGGATGTTCTTTTTACCTTTTGAATGGAAAATGGCCATTGTGGAAGCCTCGAAAGGACTTTCGGGACCAACGCTCAACAAAGTTTTACGGTTTTGCTTTACTTATGATCCGGTAGGGCAGGCCTATGTTTTAAACATTACCAAACTGGGCGGAATCATTATAATGTTTTTTGCTATTGTTTTATTACTATATTTGGTTTTGAAACCAAAAAGGAACAATATTTCTAAATTAAACGAAGCAAAGCAGGCATGAATAAAGTTTATCCAACTGTATTGACCATAATTCACAAACGTTTCCTGAATACCGTCTTTAAAAAGAAAATATACCGTTTAAAACTTACAATATTGATAAAATGAATTCAACAAGTGTTGCAAACGAAGCAAACTACCTGGAATATAAAGGGAAATACAAGGGTTTGCTGGGCTGGATTTTTTCGACAGACCATAAACGAATTGGGTTATTATATCTTTATTCGATGGCCACCATGTTTTCGGTAGGGGTATTGCTTGGGCTTGCCATGAAACTTGAATTGCTTGCACCGGGAAAAACCATTATGGAAGCACAAACCTATAATGCAACGTTTACGGTTCACGGTGTAATTATGATTTTTATGGTGGTTGTGCCAGGTTTGCCGGCTGTTTTTGGCAACTTTTTACTACCCATTATGATTGGCGCCAAAGATGTGGCTTTTCCAAAGTTGAATTTATTATCGTGGTGGTTTTATGTTGCCGGCGTATTTTTGGTTCTTGCCTCTTTGTTATTTGGTTCAGGAACTCCTGATACCGGCTGGACATTTTACGCTCCGTACAGTTTTAAAACAGGAACCAACCTGCTGCCGGCCATTTTCGGAGCATTTATTTTGGGATTTTCTTCCATATTAACCGGATTGAACTTTTTAGTAACTATTCACCGCTTGCGTTGTCCCGGATTGAAGTGGACCAAACTTCCGCTTTTTGTATGGACGCTTTATGGCACTGCCTGGATTCAATTGCTTGCAACTCCGGTTGTTGGTATCACACTGGTTTTGGTTGCACTTGAACGCGTTTTTGGAGTTGGAATATTCGACCCTGCACTGGGAGGCGATCCCATTTTATATCAGCATCTTTTCTGGATTTATTCCCATCCGGCAGTTTACATTATGATTTTGCCTGCTATGGGCGCTATTTCGGAGATTATACCAACGTTTTCTCAAAAGCATATTTTTGGGTACAAGGCCATTATTGCTTCTACCATGGCCATTGCATTTGTTGGTTACCTGGTTTGGGGGCACCACATGTTTACCGCAGGAATGAGTGGTACGGCACAATACTATTTTTCATTGCTTACATTTTTGGTGGCTATTCCTAGTGCCATTAAAGTTTTTAACTGGATTTCAACCATGTACAAAGGGTCGATTAACATTCAAACTCCATTTTACTGGGCAGTTTCGTTTATATTTGTTTTTATGATTGGTGGTTTAAGTGGGTTGGTTTTAGGTGCACTTGCAGCAAATATTTATGTCCACGATACTGCTTTTGTTGTAGCCCATTTTCATTACATCGTTTTTGGCGGAACAGGTTTTGCTTTTTTTGCCGCTATTCATTACTGGTTCCCCAAAATTTTCGGAAGAATGTATGATAAAACCTGGGCTAATACCGGGTGGCTTATTTTCTTTATAGGTTTTGTAACCCTTTATTCTCCTATGTTTTATTTGGGAATGATGGGAATGCCTCGCCGGTATTACGACTATTTACAGGAATTTCATGGGGGGAATATTTTGAGTACCATTGGTTCCTGGATCCTGGTAACCGGTTTTGTAATTATTATTGTTAATCTGATTCGTTCTGCAAGTAACGGGCCGAAAGCGGAAATGAATCCGTGGCATGGGAAAACACTGGAATGGACAGTGCCTTCGCCCCCCCCGCTGGAAAATTTTGATGAAATACCGGTGATTGAGGAAAACGACGGACCTTACAATTACAGATAAAACCAAAAACTGATGAAACAGGCAAAACATGTAATTCACGATCATTACGACGCCGAAGCCTCGAAAATTGGTATGTGGCTGTTCATTTTTACCGAATTGCTACTCTTTGGCGTTCTTTTCGTTATTTATGCGGTTTACAGGTACATAAACCACGAAGCTTTTCACCTGGCCGCTGAAGAGTTGGACACTTTTATTGGAGCTGTAAATACTGTAATACTATTGGTAAGCAGTATGACCATAGCCATGTCCACCACTTCGTTGCAAAAAAAGAACAAAGCATTAACACTTGCTTTGGCCGGAATTACTCTTATTTTAGGTGTAGTTTTTTTAGTGAATAAGTATTTTGAGTGGGGAGCAAAATTTGACCATGGAATTTTTCCGGGTTCTGAATATTTGACAGAAAATTTAAGCCAGGGTGAAATATTGTTCTTCGGCCTTTATTTTATAATGACCGGATTGCATGCCCTTCATATAATAATTGGGCTGGTTTTAATTGCTGTAGTCATGTGGAAAGTTTATACAGGAAGTGTTCATGCCGAAAGAGCCGCATTGCTTGAAAATTCTGGGCTTTACTGGCACCTTGTGGATATTATCTGGATATTCCTTTTCCCCTTGTTTTATCTCATCCATTAAAAATAGCGTACCATGGAAAATGAAAAACATCATATTGTACCTTACCAACTTTATATATTTGTGCTTATTGCACTTCTGGTACTCACATTTTTGTCCATCGCGATTACCGGAATCGAGTTGGGAAGTTTAACCGTTGCCGGAGCATTGGCATTTGCATCGGTAAAAACTTTCCTTGTACTGAAGTATTTTATGCATTTAAAATACGACAAACCATATATTGTTTCAATGGTTATTTTTGTATTTGCCATTTTTGTAGTTACCATTGTAGTTACCTTTTTAGATTACTTATACAGATAAAAAAACCATGTATAGTTCGGAAATAACGCAGGCATCCAATTTTGTTAAAGGGGTAGATACCACCTTTCTTGTCATTTTAGGGATTTCATTCTTTTTCCTCATTTTTCTTACGGTTTTAATGTTGGTTTTTATTTATAAATATAACCGGAAAAGAAATCCGAAAGCCACACAGATTGAAGGTTCAACAAAACTGGAAATTGTTTGGACAGTTATCCCGCTTTTGCTGACACTTCTGATGTTTTATTTTGGCTGGGCAGGTTACAAGCCTATGACAAAAGTGCCCGATAATGCTATGGAAGTTACAGTTTACGGAAGAATGTGGAATTTTATGTTCGAGTATGAAAATGGGAAAAGAACGGATACGCTTTATTTGCCAAAAGATCAGCCCGTGAAATTGAATCTCGTCGCCATGGATGTGCTGCATAGTTTGTATATTCCTGCGTTTAGGGTAAAACAAGATATGGTTCCCGGAAAAGAAAATAACTTTATGTGGTTTGAGCCGCAAAAGGAAGGAATTTTTGAGCTGTATTGTGCCGAATATTGCGGATTACAACATTCATACATGTATTCTTATGTTAAAGTAATGGAAGACACTGCTTTTCAGTCGTGGATGGTGGATACCACATTAGTGGCAACAACCGATATAGAATCTCCAACTGCCACCGGACGAAGGATAATGCAGAACATTGGATGTTTTGCATGCCACTCCATTGACGGCACAAAACTCGTAGGTCCATCTTTTAAAGGCATCTGGGGAGCCACACACACTGTAACTACCGGCCGTGACAAAAGAGAAGTGGAAGTTGACGAAGAATACATCCGCCGTTCCATTTACGATCCGAATGCTGATGTGGTTGAAGGGTTTAACAGGGGATTAATGCTCTCGTATGAGGGGCAGTTATCTGAAGAGGATGTGGAATATATTATTGAATACCTCAAAACGTTGAATTAAAACGGTTTGAAACAATTCCTGAAATTTATTTTTGAACTGGGGAAAGTTAGAATTTCTTTTCCCGTTGCCTTATCTGCACTGGCTGGTTATGTTTTGTATTCAGGTAAAATCGATAAACAGGGATTGTTGTTGTTGGTTGGTGTTTTTCTCATGTCTTGTGGTTCAGGTGCATTAAACCACTGGCAGGAAAGGAAGACCGATGCTTTGATGCCGCGAACAAAAAAACGGCCAATTCCTTCGGGTAAAATTTCACATTCAATGGGACTTATGGTTGTTTTGGGTTATACAATAGCCGGTTCACTGATACTTATAATATCAAATCCCATTGTGGCTTTGGTTTTAAGTTGGACAACCCTGGCTTCTTATAATCTGATTTATACTCCGCTGAAAAAAGTAACTGCGTTTGCAGTCATTCCGGGTTCGCTGGTGGGAGCATTGCCACCAATGATTGGCTGGGCTGCTGCCGGCGGAAATATTCTGGCAGAACCCATAATTATTGTGGCAAGTTTCTTTTTTATTGGCCAGATTCCGCATTTCTGGTTATTGTTGCTTTTATTTGGAGACCAGTACAAACTGGCAGGTCTTCAGAGTCTTACCGATATTTTTACTGAACTTCAGATAAAACGGATTACTTACACCTGGGTGCTTACGACAATTGCATCGGCTTTGCTGGTTCTCTATTTTGTTATTGTACATCCGGTTATTTTAGTTTTACTTTTGATATACATTTTTTACCTTCTTTTTACGTTAACCCGTGATGTTTTTTTTCGGGAAAACTTTAAAGTTCTGCCTGCTTTTTATAAACTAAATTTTCTCTATTTATTTATGATGCTTTTTTTAATTGCAGATAGTTTGCTGCGGTAATTGGGTTCCTTTTTTTTAGGGCGAACGCTAAACTGTAGCCTGAAAAAATCAGGCAGTGCCAAATATTTCACTTCACGCCAAACTAACGTAACCCGGAGATTTCAATAATTCATATAATACACCCTCACGCAATGCAAAATCGGTTTGAATAATTTTTGAAATTCCGGTTTCTTTAATGAACTGGCCAATAAAAACCACCGCAGGAACAATCAGGTC
The DNA here is from genome assembly GCA_036350775.1 of Mariniphaga sp. Classification (GTDB taxonomy): domain Bacteria; phylum Bacteroidota; class Bacteroidia; order Bacteroidales; family Prolixibacteraceae; genus Mariniphaga. The sequence continues at coordinate 5,049 of JAZBNQ010000448.1, read as the reverse complement.
AACGCGCACCATATCCATTCCTTTCATTTTTAACCTTTGTTCTTTGGTAGATTCGGTCAGTGTTTTGTAAACAGTCCAAAAATCTTCCATTTTGATTTCCTGCTTTTTGCGCAGTTTTTCGCCTGGGTTTACCTGGTCAATAATATCGGCAATGGTATCAAACGCACCGGAACAACCCACCAGGGTTTTTACATTGTGGTTTAAACACTGTATGAAAGCGTTTTTGTGCCGGGCTTCAAAAAAATTATGCAGAATTTTCATTTCTGCCGGTTTAAGCGGATCGGAAAGGGCAAACTGGGTAATAACACGCGCCATTCCGGTGGGTTGGCTCTCTTTCCACAACATTACCAGTTTATGCGCCAGAATAAGTTCGTTGCTGCCACCGCCAATGTCTAAAATAACCGATGGATTTTCCAATTCTTCCAGGGCAAGTAAAACACCCTTAAAAATGAGGTCGGCCTCTTTTTCACCTGATATTACTTTTACAACCCAGCCGGAATTGCTGCTGACTTTTTCCAGGAAATCTATTTTATTTCCGGCATCGCGAATGGCTGAGGTTGCAAACACGCAAACCTTTTGAACATGGAATTTATCAATAATTTTTTTCTGGCTGGCCAGTGCTTTGTTTGCACGGGTAATGGCCTGCTGGCTTAAAAGATTATTCCTGATTTTAGTATCGCCCAACCGCACCAGTTCTTTGCTCTGATGTAAAATTCTGTAACCTGGTTTAATAACTTCGGCTATTAAAAGGTTGCAGGTGTTAGTGCCTAAATCGATAACAGCTACCTTCATTACACGGTTTTAATATGGTAAAGTACTCCAAAGTCGAAAGGTGACCAAACAGACGTTTTTATTCCGATCTCCTTTAACGCAACATTTACCCAAACGTTACATGTTCGGAATAATGAAAAACTTCCTTTTGCATCGTAAAAATCATCATACCTGGAGTACCCTTTAAAATCCATTTTCTGTAAATTTCCATGCCCATCTTTTGTAAAAGAATTTTCAATATAGTCATTCAGTTTTTTTAGCTGAACGGCACAGAGTTGAATTTTTTTCCCGGATTGAACAAAATAGGGTAGGTAAGTTACATGCATGGCCGTTTCACTTTTTAAGAATAAAGCCCTGAATGCAACCGGAATGGTAAGGTCAGACCATTCGGGAGTTTTTATATAAAATTCTTTATCGCCCCAGCCAAAGGCAATAAACAGGGTGCCAGGCAAAACGCCGAGTTTTTGAATTAATTCGGGTTTAACATTTTTAACCGGCAGAATAATGTCGAGGTGAATTCCGTTGGATGCAACGAATATTTCGTGTTCTGGCTGGCAGTTTTGTTGTGGCGGGTGCGTGGGCAAAAAGGAAAACAAAACGGCAATTCCCAGGTAAATAGCTATTCCTGCAACAAGGGCAAGAAAAATATTTTTCAGGAATTTCAGGCTGGTTTTTATTTTTTCTTTCTGCCTTCTCATGCTTTAAAGGTAGAAAGAAATTTGGGAATAAAAGACAAATTCATACTCCCACTTTAGATGAGAGTATGAATTTTGAATGGGATTTTATATTTTTTCCCGCTTCATAATAAAGAAATAGATTAGAAATCCTAATGAGATAAAAACCAGCAAAATACCGATTGGTAACACGGCATTGTGGTAATCAATCATTGCAGGATTTACCTGGCGCAGCACTTCAATAATAATAAAGCCCAGCCCGGTGGTCAGAGCTACAAGCCCCCACTTTAATGAAGGATACTTGTTAATTTCCTCGCTCTTTTTTGAAGGTTCCAAAATACCAGCCTTGTCGATATGACCGGCTTTGATGATTTTTCTTTTCAGAAAATGTTCTGAAATAAGTTTCAACATGTGGTACAATCCAAAAAATACGATTGCCGGAATAAATACATCTGATGCCATAATTTATTGATTTTAAAATTTAACTTTCTGACCGTTTGACTTCATGTGAAAGAAAAATGTTGCAGGAAGATGAATATTTTTTTGCACTGGTCCTATTCAGGCAGGGATTGCAGCGGCAGCCCGGCGTTGCAGGTTGCAGTGACGCCCGGCCGAAAGCGGCGACCAAAGGAAGCCCGCTGAAAGCCGCTGGCGGAACTGTAACCTGAAAGCCGGCTAAAGCGAAAAGCCCGGCTGCCTGCTAAAAAATAATAGGAACAAACTGCAACTTTTTTATAAGGTTGGAGTCTGATTAGGAGAATATGAATGATGCAGAACTGGTACAACAAATTTTAGCCGGAAACGAAAACGCCTTCCGGTACCTGGTGGCGAACCACCAGCGACTGGTTTTGCATATAGTTGGGCGGGTGGTGAAACAACAGGAAGATGTGGAAGATATTTGCCAGGAGGTTTTTCTAAAGGTGTTCAGGAAAATAAAAAAGTTCAGGGGTGAATCGAAGCTTTCCACATGGATTGCCACCATTGCCTACAATACAAGTATTACGCACATAAGGGGCCGCGGACGAAAACAGGAAGTGCTTACAGATGAAGAAGCCCGGCTTGACCTGGGAAAAACGGATGACTGGCTGGTGCAGAAAGCAGTGGAAAAAGAGGAGGTAAAAGCGATATTGCTTCAGATGATTGAAAAGCTTCCGGTGCAATACCGCACCGTGCTTACGTTGTTTCATCTGGAGGAATTTTCGTACAAAGAAGTGGAAGAAATTACCGGAATGCCGGAAGGGACGATTAAAAGTTACCTTTCGCGGGCGAGAAAACTGTTGAAAGATAAACTGGAGAAAGTAATTGAATTGGAGAAAACAAATATATTTGCAAGCTATGCAGAAGGATGAAAAAAATAATTTGGTAGAAACGTGGCTTGATGAGGCGCTGAAAACTTCGCCTGAGCTTTCACTTTCTGACGACTTTGCTGATAAAGTGGCAGCAAAAGTTAGCAGGCGTTTTGCCTGGGAACAGTACATTAAAGAATTTCTGGTGTACTTAGGAACTATTGTTGGTGTTGCTGCTGTTTCGGTTGCCATGGCTTTTATCTGGCTTGGCGCCGACTGGCTGGAGTGGCAAATCTTTCTGAAAAGCAACCTGTCCTGGATTGCCGGAATTAATTTTCTGGGGCTTTTTATACTTTTTGCCGACCGGGTGTTGCTGCGCTACTTTTTCTACCGTTTTTCGGGTCAGAATCTTAATTAGCCGGCCTCCGTTTGCGCAAATAAACCACTTCGCCGGTTTGTGGTTGTTCGCCCTGTTTCATGCGGTTTCGGCGGTAAAGCGGTTTTAATTTCAGTCCATACATTTGCGAAATAAAGTGCATGGTTTCACCTTCAGCAACGGTATGGAATTCCTGATTTTTTGAAGATCTTCTGTGTTTTTGTTCAATGTAAACCACCTCGTTTGGCTGCGGCCTGTAACCTGCACCCTGGTCGTTGAAATTGTACAATTCCCAGGCTTCAATTCCCAGCGATTGTGCCAGTATTTCGTAGGTATCTCCCTCGCGGGCAACCACGGCGTCGAGGTTATTAATTGTAACTTTTTTTCGGCTGTTAAAAGGGTTAATTATCATTTTGTCTGACATTCCCTTATTGAGCTCTGGACTTCTGGAATGAGCCAGTAACGGCCGGATGATTTGTTTCTGGTCGAGCCGGTAAAGCTCGTTGTCTTCAATTATTTTTATCAGCGATTTGTCGTAATGGCGTGCTGTGGCATAACCGGCATCTTTTAGTCCTTTTGCCCAGCCTTTGTAATCATCGGGCGGCAAGGTAAAAAGGAAAGCGTAACGAGGGTTCCCCATTAAAAAGTTCGTATGGTCGATGTACGATTCTTCTACCGATTTATATTTTCGAAAACATTCGCCTTTTTCATCGTCATCGTGGTAAACGCGCTGGCCTTTCCAGGTACTTTTGCATTTAATACCAAAATGGTTGTTTGAATTCCGGGAAAGCTGGCTGTTGCCGTTTCCCGATTCCAAAACAGCCTGTGCCATTTTAACACTTGCCGGAATTCCACTGCGGCCCATTTCTTCAATGGCAAGTAACTGGTATCTTTGAATATATTGTTCCCGCGACATTTGCGCCCGGGTTGACAAACCAATAAAAATGAAAAGAAGTATGATGAGTCCCTGCTTCATTGCAAAATTTTTTCAGATATTTTTGGGCTAAAATAGCTGGTTCCTGCTGTATTCGTACTGAAACGCCGGAAATTTATGAACATATTCACGTGAATATCGTGTTCAAGTTGCTTTTGTTTTGAATTTTACGCCCATTATGTTATAAAATTGTACTTTTGAACAAATTCATTGCTATGCGAACGAAAGAGTTGCGGATTTTCGTATATGAGTACCCCACACTTTACGATTTGCCGGAGGCAGACCAGGAACTTGTTTTGGCTGCACGCGAAGCTTCGGGGCGGGCATTTGCTCCATATTCCCGGTTTAATGTGGGTGCAGCATTACTTCTAGAAAACAATGAAGTTATAACCGGAAATAACCAGGAAAATGCTGCTTCGCCAACAGGATTATGTGCAGAGCGGGTTGCTCTTTTTTATGCCAATGCAACCTACCCCGATATTGCAGTTAAAGCAATGGCAGTTACTGCCACAAATAATAATGGACTGGTTGATGGACCTGTAAAACCATGTGGCTCCTGCAGGCAAGCCATGGTGGAATCGGAGGTCAGGTACAAAAAAACCATACGGATTATTTTGGATGGAAAAAAGAAAATTCAGGTTTTTGAAGGGGTGGAAAATTTGCTGCCATTTGCTTTTAAACCGGAATCACTGGACTAAACTGGTTTTCCCGGAAAAGTTTAATGAATTCATTCCAAACTTTATCATTAGGTGGTTCAGCAATAATGGTTACCAGGGTTTTCTTTACCGGATGAATAAATTCCAGTTTTCGGGCATGTAAATGAATTCCTTTGTCTTTGTTAACGCGGGGAAAACCGTATTTCAAATCGCCTTTTATTCTGAGGTTTAAAGTACCAAGCTGCACCCTGATTTGATGGTGCCGTCCGGTAAATAGTTCAATTTCCAGGAGGTGATATTTTTCAATGCTGGCCACATGCCGGTAAGTTAACCGCGCATATTTGGCGCCCGG
>JAZBNQ010000447.1:0-2039 GCA_036350775.1 Mariniphaga sp. | reverse complement strand
CCTACCGCAAGCTACCAGTTTGGGAATTCCTATGTTACCACCATCAGGCCCGAAGGGTACGATGCCAACATAAAATGGGAAGAAACCACCACGTACAACATCGGTTTGGATTATGGTTTCCTTAATAACCGCATTTCAGGTGCTGTTGATGCTTACTACCGGATTACCGACGATTTGATTAACTTCATTCCTGTACCTGCAGGTACCAACCTCACCAACATGATTTTGACGAATGTTGGTGATTTGGAAAACCGTGGTATTGAGTTCAGTATTAATGCTATTCCTGTTTCCAAAGAAAACCTGAGTTGGGAAATTGGTTTTAATGCATCGTATAATGAAAATGAAATTACAAAACTTACTGCCATCGACGATCCAACATACATTGGCGTGGAAACCGGCGGAATTGCAGGAGGGGTTGGCAATAACATTCAAATTCACAGTGTTGGATTTCCGGCAAACTCGTTTTTTGTTTACGAACAGGTTTATACTCCGGAAGGTATGCCGGTTGAAGGACTTTATGTTGACCGGAATGGCGATGGCGTAATAACCAACGATGATAAATACCGCTACAAAAAACCTGCTGCAGATGTATTTATGGGATTTTCCAATAAATTGTATTACAAAGACTGGGACTTTGGATTTAACGGCAGGGTAAGCCTGAACAACTATATTTACAATAATATTTGGTCGGGACAAGCCACATACAACAACCTTTACAATTCGGTTGGCTACCTGAACAACATCAGCAAAGCTGTTTTTGATTCAGGTTTTGAAAATCCGAAATATTTCTCCGATTACTACATTCAAAATGGTTCATTCCTGAGGCTTGACAACATCAGCCTGGGATATACTTTTACCAATTTCTACCAGGAACGGATGAAAATGAGACTTTACGGAACCGTTCAGAATGTGTTTGTAATAACTGATTACGAAGGGCTCGACCCGGAAGTAAGCGGCGGAATAGACAACAACATCTATCCTCGCCCGCGTACGTTTGTGCTTGGTGTAAGTATTAATTTTTAACCGAAAAAGCAAAGAATAATGAAAACAAAAATTTATAACATATTTATTGCGGTTGGACTGGCTGTTCTCGTGGCTTTTTCATCGTGTGTAAACGACCTGGACACTACACCGCTCGACGAAGATGTAGTTACCTCAGAGAATGTTTATTCCAATCCTGATAATTATAAAAACGTGCTGGCCAAATTGTATGCAGGACTCGCAGTGAGTGGTCAGCAAGGCCCTGCCGGGATGAACGACCTGAGTGGCCTCGACGAAGGATTTGGACAATACCTGCGTGCCTACTGGTATGCCCAGGAATTGCCAACTGATGAAGCTGTTATTGCCTGGAACGACGGCAATCTGCGCGACTACCAGGAAATGGACTGGAGTTCAAACAACGAATTCATTTCTAACATGTATTACCGTGTTTTTTACCAGATTGCACTTACCAACGAGTTCATTCGCGAAACTACTCCTGAAAAACTGGACGGGCGCGGAATCGACGGTTCGGTCCGCACCGATATTGAATTGTACAGGCAGGAAGCCCGTTTTTTGCGTGCGCTCAGCTACTGGCACGCCATCGACATGTTCGGAAACGTGCCTTTTGTAACCGAAGAAGACGCTGTGGGTTCCTTCTTTCCGGAACAAATTTCACGTGCCGACCTGTTTAATTACATAGAATCTGAACTTCTCGAAATTGAATCGCAGCTTTCTGCTCCCGGCCAGGTAGAATACGGACGTGCCGACCAGGCTGCCGTTTGGACCCTGCTGGCCAAATTGTATCTGAATGCTGAAGTTTACATCAATCAGGATAAAAATACCGAGTGTATAACTTACTGCAATAAAGTACTTAACGCTGGTTATTCGCTTGAACCGGAATACCAGCATCTGTTTCTGGCAGATAACCACAATTCAAATGAAATCATTTTCCCCATTACCCAGGATGGAAACAACACCAAAACCTACGGTGGAGTTACATTCATTATTAAAGCCGGTGTGGGCGGAAGCATGGACCCTGCAGAATTTGGAATTGACGG
>JAZBNQ010000446.1:0-6676 GCA_036350775.1 Mariniphaga sp. | reverse complement strand
GCCCACCTGCTGGTTGTTTTCGTAATACCAGCCATTGAAAATAAAAGCCAGGTGAGTGTCCAGTTGCGGCACATCGCACCGGAAAACGGCATTCAAATCCACCTTTGCCGGTTCGCGCCGGTGAATAAACCGGTATTCCGGGAAAAACTGCGGCTGCAGGTTGGTATATTTGTAATTTTCGTTTTTTCGGGTGGGGATTCCCTGCATTACAAAGTCCTGAAAAGCTTTGTTGCGCGGTACATTTAGCACATCGGCCGAATCCTCGCGTAAGCTTTCCTTTACTTCGTTGTAATGCGCGGTATATTTTAAGGATAAATCTGCTTTTTCTACCAGTACACTCATATTAATTTCCCCTTTCCTGTTTAATCCAGTCGTACCCTTTTTCTTCCAGTTCCAATGCCAGCTCTTTTCCTGATGATTTTACAATTCTTCCACCATATAATACATGCACATAATCAGGAATAATGTACTCGAGCAAACGCTGGTAGTGGGTAACAACAATGGTTGCATTTTCAGGTGTTCGCAGGGCATTCACACCGTGGGCAACGGTTTTCAGTGCATCGATGTCAAGCCCTGAGTCGGTTTCATCCAGAATGGCCAGTTTCGGCTCAAGCAGCGCCATTTGGAAAATTTCGTTTTTCTTTTTTTCACCTCCGGAAAAACCTTCATTTACAGAGCGGTTAGTCAACTGGGCATGTAAATCCACCATTTCCATTTTTTCGCGCATGAATTTCAGGAATTCTCCGGCAGTCAGTTCTTTTTCCTCACGATGTTTACGGTGTTCATTCACTGCCGTTTTCAGGAAATTCACCATGGGTACTCCGGGAATCTCCACCGGGTATTGAAAGCTCAGGAATAATCCGGCTTTTGCCCTGTCTTCAGGTGCCATTTCCAGCAAGTCTTCACCCATATAAGTTATACTACCATGAGTTACTTCGAATTCTTCTTTACCTGCAATTACATTTGCAAGCGTACTTTTGCCGGAGCCGTTGGGTCCCATAATGGCGTGAATTTCGCCAGGTTTTACCTCGAGGTTGATTCCTTTCAGGATTTCCGTTCCTTCTACAGAAACATATAAGTCTTTAATTGATAACATATTGCAAGCCCCCTTTTATTCCCCTCAAGGGGGAAATTAAGAACTTCTTTCCCTGGTAAACAGAGAGAGAAATTGATTATTGTTAATATTTAAGTTATTGTATTTCAATTTTTATAAAAAATATGATGTGCCCTTTTAAAAACCTCCCCGCCAGCAGCTGGCTGCAGGTTTGGTGGGACTTCTCTACCCAACACTTCCTTCGAGGCTGATTTGCAGTAATTTCTGTGCCTCAACAGCAAATTCCATAGGCAGCTTGTTTAATACCTCTTTGGCATAACCATTCACAATCATGCCAATTGCTTTTTCGGTGTCTATTCCGCGTTGGTTGCAATAGAAAATTTGGTCTTCCCCAATTTTTGAGGTAGTAGCTTCGTGCTCCACAATGGACGATTTGTTCCCCACTTCAATGTAAGGGAAAGTGTGTGCCCCACAGGTATCGTTCAGCAATAGCGAGTCGCATTGTGAAAAATTTCGTGAATTGGTTGCGCCCGGCATCACCTTAACCAGTCCACGGTAAGAGTTGTCACTTTTCCCTGCGGAAATCCCTTTGGAAATAATAGTACTTTTGGTGTTTTTGCCAATATGAATCATTTTTGAACCCGTATCGGCTTGTTGATGATTATTGGTAACCGCCACCGAGTTGAATTCACCCACCGAATTATCGCCTAAAAGAATACAACTGGGATATTTCCAGGTGATAGCCGAACCGGTTTCCACTTGCGTCCAGCTTATTTTTGATGAAACACCCCTGCAAACCCCGCGTTTGGTTACGAAGTTGTAAATTCCGCCTTTCCCGTTTTTGTCGCCGGGATACCAGTTTTGAACCGTTGAGTATTTCACTTCCGCCCGATCAAGAGCAATGATTTCAACCACGGCTGCATGAAGCTGGTTTTCGTCGCGCATGGGTGCGGTGCAACCCTCCAGGTAACTTACGTAGCTGTCTTTATCGCCAACAATTAATGTCCGTTCAAACTGACCGGTATTTGCAGAGTTTATTCTGAAATAGGTTGAAAGTTCCATGGGACATTTTACGCCTTCGGGAATGTAACAAAACGAACCATCGCTGAAAACAGCCGAGTTAAGGGCCGCAAAAAAATTGTCGTTCACCGGAACAGACTGTCCCAGGTATTTCCTGACCAAATCGGGATGTTCCTGCAGTGCTTCACTAAATGAACAGAAAATGATGCCCTGTTCAGCCAAAACTTCCTTAAACGTTGTTTTTACCGAAACACTGTCTATTACAGCATCTACAGCAACACCTGCCAAATGTTTCTGCTCTTCCAGCGGGATTCCCAGTTTATTGAACGTTTCCAGCAATTCGGGATCAACTTCATCAAGGCTCTCATATTGCGGCTTTTTCTTTGGCGCCGCATAATAACTGATGTTTTGAAAATCGATGGGCGGAACTTTCAGGTAAGCCCAGTTGGGCATTTTCATTTTTTGCCATTTTCTGAAGGCATCCAGCCTGAATTCAAGCATAAAATCAGGCTCCTTTTTTTTCTCCCATATCGTTCGGACTACATCCTCATTCAAACCCCGATCGATGATGTCGGTTTCAATGTCGGAAAAGAAGCCATATTTATATTCACTTTGCGTTACCTCGGCTAATATTTTATCCTGATCTGTCATTTTTTACTTTATTTTTAATAAATAACAAACCTTTATCAAGTCTGTTTATACAATAAATTGCAAAGATATAAAAGTATAGGTAATTTTGTCCCGGAAAGAATTGATTAAAACACCATTTTGTCTTTTATTAACAATGAACAAAGAAAAGAAACAAACCAGGATAGCTGAATTGGGAGAATTTGGTCTGATTGACCGGCTGACAAAGCATATTCAGATTAAAAACAAAAGTACATTGAAAGGAGTGGGGGATGATGCCGCAGTGTTTGATTACAGCGATAAATGTGTGGTTTTTTCCACCGATTTACTTACCGAAGGCGTACATTTCAACCTGATGTACGTTCCGTTGAAACACCTGGGATACAAGTCGGTAATAGTGAACCTGTCGGATATTTACGCCATGAATGCGCGTCCGAAACAAATTACGGTGAACCTGGCTTTGTCGAACAAGTTTTCGGTGGAAGCGGTGGAGGAAATGTATTCCGGAATTTACCAGGCATGTGAAAATTACGGCGTGGATTTGGTGGGTGGCGATACTACCAGTTCGCTCACCGGACTGACCATCAGCATCAGCGCGCTGGGCGAAGCCCGGCAGGAAGACCTGGTGTACCGCAACGGAGCCAAACCCGGTGATTTGCTTTGCGTTTCGGGCGATTTGGGCGGTGCCTACATGGGGCTTCAACTCCTCGAACGCGAAAATGAAGTGTTTAAAGTAAATCCGAACGAGCAACCTCAATTGCAGGGTTACGATTACATTCTGGGCCGACAACTGAAACCCGAAGCCCGCGCAGATATGGTCAATGCCTTTGAAAAACTGAAAATCAAACCCACATCGATGATTGACATTTCCGACGGACTTTCTTCCGAAATTCTCCATCTGTGCAAAAACTCGAAAGTAGGCTGCAACTTGTTCGAGGAAAAAGTGCCCATGGATTTGCAGACCAAAAAGATGGCCGAGGAGCTGAACATCAATCCGCTGGTAGCCGCATTAAACGGCGGCGAAGATTACGAATTACTTTTCACCCTCTCTCCCAAAGATGCCAAAAAAATTAAAAATGATCCTGATTTTACAATAATTGGTGAAATAACAGAAGCTTCAGAAGGAGCTAATTTAATGACTACTGGCGGCTCGAAAATTGAGTTGCAGGCACAGGGATGGAACCACGGAAATTCATATCTATAAAAACGAATTTGGGGAAAAGGAATCTTTTAAATTTCAAATAAACATCTGAGGGAATTCCTGTACTGGCAGAAAAAAGAAATCCTCTCCGGAAACTGGAGGAACTTTCAATACATTAATTTGGGACTCGGGGCCGGCAGTTTGGTTTTCATCCGGAATGCAAAATGAGAACCGGATTAACCTGTTTCTGTTTTTCCCGTTGCTTAATTTTTCTTAAACTTGTACCTCATCAATTCAAAAACTAAAAAATGAAAGCCGTCTGTTTTTCTGTTTTACTTCCTCTGCTTACAACTGCAATTAACTTTTTCCCTTCCACGGCGCAGGATTCACCCAACATCGTTATCATTTTTGCCGACGACATGGGTTACGGAGATGTTAGCGGTCTCAACCCGCTTGCACGCACAAAAACTCCGGCCATCGACCAGCTAATTGGTCAGGGAATCACGTTTTCTGAAGCCCATGCCAGTGCTTCGGTTTGTACACCATCAAGGTACGGACTGCTAACCGGAAGGTATGCTTTTCGCACAGACGAGGCTGCCCGGGGTATTGGTGGATTTACACCACCAGTAATTGAGCCGGAACGGGAAACCATAGCGACCCTATTGAAAAATGCCGGCTACTTTACGGCCTGCATTGGAAAGTGGCACCTCGGCGTTGGCTGGCAAACCAAAGACGGAGAGGCGCCAAGGTTAAATGCCCATACCGGTTATTCCAATGTGGATTACACCAAAAAAGTAACCGGTGGCCCCAACGATTACGGATTCGATTACTCGTTTATTCATCCTGCGTCGCTCGATATTCCGCCCTACCTGTTTTTACGAAACCACGAGGCGGTGGATCCGAAGATGATTTTAACCACCGACCATTACCCTGCCCGCCGGGAAAACACCCAATACGCGTGGGATAAAAAACACTCCGACGAGCAGGCTGTTTACTGGGAAAAAGGAGTCTGGTGGAGACAGGGCGAGATGTCGGAATCGTTCAGGGTGGAAGATTGTCTGCCGCAAATTTTAAATGAAGGCGTGGCATTTATCGACAGGCAGGTTGCTGAAACTCCTGAAAAACCATTCTTCCTTTACCTGCCGTTAACTGGCCCGCACACACCGTGGATGCCTGCTGAACAATTCAGGGGAAAGACGGCTGCAGGGCTTTACGGAGACTTTGTTCTGAATATTGACCATACCGTGGAACAAATCAGCCAGGCATTGATACGCAATGGAATCGAAAAGAATACGCTGCTGATTTTTTCCAGCGACAACGGAGCATACTGGCCACAGGAAGAGATTGAACTTTTTGCCCACGACTCCAACCAGGGCCGAAAGGGCCAAAAAGGCGATGTGTGGGACGGAGGACACCGCGTACCACTTATTGTTTCGTGGCCTGAAAAAATTAAGGAACCAGTAATCTGCAATCAACTCGTCAGCCTCACCGATTTATTTGCCACTTTTTGCCACCTCACCGGGCAAAAGCCAGAAGCCGGGCAGGCTGAAGACAGTTTCAGTTTTTGGCATATCCTGAATGGAGAATCAGAAAAAACAATTCGTGAATCGATGGTGCACCATTCGTCAGGCGGGTATTTCGGCATCCGGCTGGGCGACTGGAAATACATCGACGGATTAGGTTCAGGCGGCTTTTCAAATCCTTCAAAACTAAAACCTGAAAAAAACGGCCCTTCCGGCCAGCTATACAATCTGAAAAAAGATGCAGCGGAAAGCACCAACCTGTTTTTCCAATTTCCGGAGAAGGTGGATGAACTGAAAGCGCTGATGGAGGAGATTATTGAAAGTGGACACATTCAAATCAAAGAATAAATCCGTTATAAATTTTAGAAATTAAAGAATCATGTTTCAAACCAGTAAAATCATTCTTGCCCTGTTAGCGCTCATATTTGCAGTTTCAACCGAAACAGCAGCACAGGAAACCCGGCAACCAAACGTAGTACTTATTATTACCGACGACCAGGGTTACGGCGATTTGGGATTCACCGGAAATCCGCATGTTAAAACACCGGTACTTGATAACTTTGCCAGCGAGAGCATCCGGTTCAACCAGTTTTATGTTTCGCCGGTGTGCGCACCAACCCGCGCCAGCCTCATGACCGGCAGATTTTCACTGCGCACCGGCGTTCGCGACACCTACAACGGTGGAGCCATTATGGCGCCCGAAGAAGTTACCATCGCCGAAATGCTGAAAACTGCCGGATACACCACAGGAGCATTTGGTAAATGGCACCTGGGCGACAACTACCCGTCGCGGCCCAACGATCAGGGTTTCGACGAGTCGCTCATTCACCTCGCTGGCGGAATGGGCCAGCCGGGAGACTTTACTACATTTTTCCAACGCGACAGCAGCTATTTCGATCCGGTGCTTTGGTACAACGGTGAACAAAAAGCTTATGAAGGATATTGTTCGGATATTTTTGCAGGCGAGGCGATTTCTTTTATCGAAAAAAATCATAAAAAACCATTCTTCTGTTACCTCGCTTTCAATGCACCGCACACGCCGCTGCAAGTTCCGGAAGCGTATTACAACATGTATAAAAATATCGACCCTGCGTCCGGTTTTCCCAGTGATGGCAGGCCATTTCCGCAAATGAGCGAAAAAGACAAGGAAGATGCGCGGAAAGTGTATGCCATGGTTACCAATATTGATGACAATGTGGGCAAACTTCTGCAAAAACTGGAAGAACTGGAAATTGAAGACAATACAGTGGTTATTTTTATAACCGACAACGGACCTCAGCAACCACGTTATGTCGCCGGTATGAGAGGCCG
>JAZBNQ010000445.1:0-11642 GCA_036350775.1 Mariniphaga sp. | reverse complement strand
TTTCATTTTTAACATTTTTCAGTTATCAATCGGTTAATAACTCAAATTAAATACAAAAAAGTATTTTATCTGAGTAAGTAGTCAAAAAATGTATGGGTTCCTTACAAAAAATTAACAAGGAAGCGGTAGGAAAATAATAATTTCAACATTAATTCCGTATTAAATAGATGTAATTCAGCACTTTAATGCTATTTTTTAGTTTGTAGTGAAGTTTCGCCTTTCTGTTTTTTGTAAAAAAAGTTTTTAACGATGGATTAAGATCTTTGTTTCCCAGGCAATTAAGTTTGGTTATAACGTAAAAAACCATTACTTCAAAAAAAACCTGTATTTTTGTTTGAAAATATTAGGAATGAAACGACTCTCATTAATTTTTTTTATGCTTGCCACAGGATTACCTGTTTGGGCGCAAAATGAAATTGCGCCCGATGGTAAAAAACTTTTATGGTTTGCCATAATTATCTCTTTTGCAATATTGTTTTATCTGTTTGCCTTAGGCCCGTTTAAGTTGACACGAAAAACCGGAAATCCTTTTTCTTCAAAGAAAAAAGTAAATATTGAGCTCAAGAAAGATCGGTTATATTACCCTGATGAACTTAAACTTACTATTGAAAACACCGGAGAAATGGCAGTGGATATCGAACAACCGATGTTGGTTTTTAGCAGTATTTGGGTAAAAAGAAAATTCAGGATAAAAGGAACAAATAATTCTTCTTTTTATCCGTTATACCTGGATAAAGGACAAAGCCACACGTTAACGATTGACTTAAACCGCTTTTATTCGCATTCCAAAAGTCTGAAACGATTACCAAAGGTACGAATTATTGTTTTTGAGGTGGAAGGGAAAAGACTGGGTAGCACGCGTGTATTTTTGCGAAAGACATTATTTAATATTTAATGAGAGCCTGGAAATTTAACCACATTGATTTTTCGATATACCCTAATTATGAAGGAAACGATTTAGGCGTATTTTGGACCCCTGAAAAAACTTCAGTAAAAATTTGGTCGCCAACCGCAAAAATGGTGGAGTTCAGGTTGTATAAAGATGGTAAAACCGGTGAGGCTTTCCATAAAACGCAACTTCAGGCCAGCGGACAGGGCACCTGGTCAACTATTCTCACCGGGGATTACGAAGGTAAATTTTATACATTCAGGATTGATGACGGCGAATGGCTGGAAGAAACGCCTGATATTTACGTCCGTTGTGTGGGCGTGAATGGTTTGCGGGGAATGATTTTTAATCCGGCAAAAACCAACCCCGAAGGCTGGGAAAACGACAAGAAACCTGAACTGAAACATTTCACCGATGCGGTAATTTACGAAACCCACGTCCGTGATTTTTCTATTTCAGAATCTTCGGGTATTGAACACAAAGGAAAGTTTTTGGGATTTACGGAAGATGATGTTCAATCGCCCGATGGGTTGGCAACAGGATTATCGCACCTGAAAGAGTTGGGAATTACCCACGTGCACCTCCTTCCGGTGAACGACTTTTTTACCGTGGATGAGGAAAAGCCACTGGAAAAATATAACTGGGGTTACGACCCGCTGCATTACAACGCCATTGAGGGATCTTACGCAACTAATCCGTACGATGGAACTTCGAGAATACGGGAATTCAAAAAACTGGTGCAGGCATTGCATTCTGCAGGAATTGGAGTGGTGCTCGACGTGGTTTACAATCACACCTATTTTGCCAAAGAATCGGTTTTCAATCAAACGGTGCCGGGCTATTTTTACCGGCAAAAACCCGATGGTTCTTTTGCCAATGCATCGGGTTGCGGAAATGAACTGGCTACCGAACGCACGATGGTGCGGAAATACATCATCGATTCGCTTAAATACTGGGCCGAAGAGTTTCACATTGACGGATTTCGGTTTGATCTTATGGGCATTTACGACATAGAAACCATGAAGGCCATTCGTAAAGTGTTGCCGAATTTGCTGCTTTACGGCGAAGGTTGGACCGGCGATCAAAGTCCCATGCCGGAAGAACAACGTGCGGTGAAAGCAAACATTAGCCAGTTGCCCGGCATTGCTGTGTTTAACGACGATTTTCGCGATGCCCTGAAAGGAAACCACAGCAGCAAAAAAACCAAAGGTTTTGTGAGCGGTCTCGATTTGCGGGAGGAAGCGGTGAAATTTGGTATTGTGGCAGCCATAAATCATCCACAAATTGTATACGATTATGTGGAAACTTCTAAAAAACCCTGGGCTGCCCAACCGGAGCAATGTGTGAATTATGCTTCGTGCC
The DNA here is from genome assembly GCA_036350775.1 of Mariniphaga sp. Classification (GTDB taxonomy): domain Bacteria; phylum Bacteroidota; class Bacteroidia; order Bacteroidales; family Prolixibacteraceae; genus Mariniphaga. The sequence continues at coordinate 9,391 of JAZBNQ010000445.1, read as the reverse complement.
ACGACAATTTTACCCTTTGGGATAAGCTGAAATCAAGTTGTGCGAAAGCTACGGACGAAGAAATGCGCAAAATGGTAAAACTGGCCGGAGCACTGGTGCTTACCTCGCAAGGTATTCCGTTTTTACATTCGGGCGTAGAATTTTGCCGCACCAAAGACGGAAATCCAAACTCCTACAAGTCGCCCGATTCGGTAAATCAAATCGACTGGAACCGAAAAAAGGAGTATCACGATGTTTTTGAATATTACCAGAAGCTTATTCAAATGCGGAAAAACCATCCGGCATTCCGTATGGCCAATGTGAATCAGATTCAAAAACACATTCATTTTTGCACAGAATATAAACTGGGAGTAGTGGGTTATTGCATTGATGGTGCTGAGGTTGGCGATTCATGGAACCATATTACCCTGCTTTTTAACGGGAGCAGAAAAGAAATTTTGCACCCGTTGCCCGAAGGTCGCTTTAGAATTGTGGTAAACGGCGGCGATTTTTTTGATGAAAACCAGGGCGAAATTGTTTCAGATGAACTGAAACTGGGAGCTGTTTCGATGATGATTCTGGTTAAAACTGAAAATTAAATCTTTAACAAGTTAGAAAAAATTCATCTTTTTGAAAACCCTCCGGTAGTGATAGCCATAAATGGAGTAGGTTATGGCCAGCGGAAAAACTTTTGGTTTGCGGAACAGACTCCAGAAGAAAAGTTTCCAGTAGTGTTTCCGCGAACTGTCAAACAGACCAATGATGAACATGGATTTAATCAGCGCCATAAATTTGTTAAACGTGATTTTGGTTTTAATTTTTACCTGTGGCTGAAAATCTTTCAGAAAATGCCGGACCCGCTGATAGAACGGCTCTCCGTCGTAAATTCCCCGAATAACCTCGCCATACCCGGCAACCAGTTTTTCAATACCCATTTTGGGAACGAGGTTGGTGGTGGCATCGGTATTGTCGCCGCTCATTTTGCTTAAAATACGGCCTTCTTTTTGAAGCCGCTGGTAAAGCCTCGATTTGGTGGGAGCATTTAAAAGTCCAATCATGGCAGAAACGATTCCGGCACGCTGTATAAAATCAATTTGTTGCTGAAAAATGTTCGGTGAATCGTTATCGAATCCAACTATAAAACCACCCAGAACTTCCATGCCGTTTTTCTGAATTGTTTTTACACTTTCTGCAAGACTCCGGTTGCGGTTTTGTAATTTATTGCATTCTTCCAGGCTCGATTCTTCCGGTGTTTCAATTCCCACAAAAACAGACGAGAATCCGGCATCTGTCATCATCTGCATCAACTCCGGATCGTCGGAAAGGTTGACAGAAGCTTCGGTGGTGAAGGAAAACGGATTCCCATGAAGCTGCATCCAATTGATTAGATTCGGCAAAAGGTCTTTTTTTAATTCTTGTTTTTTCCCGATAAAATTGTCATCCACAAAAAAGATGTCGCCACGCCAGCCTTGTTTATAGAGTGACTCCAGTTCATTTAAAACCTGGGCTGTTTTTTTTGTGCGCATTTTATGACCCAGCAATGCTGTAATATCGCAAAATTCACAATTAAAAGGGCACCCGCGGGAATATTGAATACTTTTCGAAGAGTAATCTGAAAGCCGGATAAGTGAATAATCGGGTGGAGGAGACTGGGTAATATCCGCAAATTCCGTGGTTTGATAAATTCTTTTCGGAACGCCTTTTTGTAAATCTGCCAAAAAAAGAGGAAGTGTAATTTCTGCCTCGTTTAGTACCAGGTGGTCCACCTCTTCAAACTTTTCGTAATCTTCTGTAAATAATGGCCCGCCGGCCACAACAACTTTTCCCATTGATTTGCAGCGATGAATAACTTCAAAAGTTGAATTAATCTGTGCCGACATGGCGCCTACAAAAATATAATCGGCCCAAATAATGTCTTTTGTTTTCAGCTTTTCCACATTCAAATCGATGAGTTTTTTCTCCCAGTTGACAGGCAGTAAGGGCGCAATTGTTAATAACCCCAGAGGGGGGTTTGATGCTTTTTTCGACACAAACTTAAGTGCATGTTTAAAGCTCCAAAAAGTGTCGGGATATTCCGGATAAACAAGTAGAATCTTCATTTTGGTATTTTTTGTATATCCGAAATTATTGTGTTGCCGTGTAAAAAAAAAATAAATGTGACAGGCGGATAAAATGTGTGATTATCAATTGTTTTTGGGTTTGAATGAGATTTAGTTGGGATGAATGGCGTTGGTCAATGGGGTTGTTCGAGGGCTTCTCTAACTTTCAATACATACTGGCGCGACACATTGACTGCTCGCGAATAATCGATCAGGTTTAACTTCAACCCTTCAGCGGTTTTGTTTACTTTTTGTATGCTGTTGATGTTAACAACTGACGAACGGTGGCATCGGATGAGGAAAGGGTATTTTGCCAAAAGCTGTTCTGCGTAAGTGAGGGTATTTCGAATCATTCTCCGGCCCACTTTTTCATTTTGTTTGTAAATGATTTCGATATAATTGCCTGCCGATTTAATAAGAATTATTTGTTCCGGGAAAAGAAAAAACCGTTCCGACTGGTTTTCTGATTCAAACTCAATTCCATTAATCGATTCATTAACTGATTCTTTTGTGTCAATATTTTGACTTGGAACAATTATGGACTGAACCTTTTTTTTCAGGAATTTATATTCGTTAACAATAACCAGCACTGCAACCGAAGCTCCTGAAATCAGTACCATGTTTACTGCATTATGAAAGTTTATCCCGATTTTTCCAACATAACGTGCGTAAAAGGTAAATGCAACTGAATTCAGAATTAAAAACAGCAGATGCAAAAAAATTTCCTTTTTAATCGTCCATTTATCAGACTGAAACAAACCGGGCAGAACAGATGGAATAATTATCCGGCAAAAAACCAGTAACAAAAAGTGGATGACTCCAAATCCGGCAAGTATTAAGAGTTTCCTGTTGAATTCAGAAGTTGGAGGGTCAAGCGGCTGAAAAAAAAGAAGGAATAAAAACAGACCAAGTGAAATGCCGGCTGCCGATTGAATATTCAGTTTCAAATCATCGGTAACAGGGTATGGTTTATTTAAAAGGCCTGGCATATTTTTTCCTTCATATGTTAAAATACAGCCAATAGCAAATCAATATCTTTCGAAGGCAGATTAAACAAACGTCCGATATCATGATTGGTTAATATGCCGTGATAAATGTAAACCCCTTTACGAAAACCCCGGGAATTTTTAATGTAATTGTCCACTCCGCCGCTGTCTCCAATTGAAAGCAAAATTGGTATTAGAATATTACTTAGCGAAATGGAAGCAGTGCGGGCTACAATGGCCGGGGAATTTGGCACACAATAATGTACTACCCCGTGTTTCACATAAGCTGGATTATTCAGGTCGGTACATTGGGTGGTTTCAAAGCACCCTCCCTGGCTGGCATTCAAATCAATTATCACAGAGCCCTCTTTCATTTGTTTTATCAAATCTTCGGAAACCTTAAATTTTGGGGTAGTATTAAATTGCATGGCGCCAATAACCGCATCGGCCGAAATAAGTGCTTTGCGCAAAACTTTTGGGTAAAAAACCGAAGTAAAAATGTGCTGGCCCAGTTTTTCTTCCAGTTTGCTGAGGTCGTAAACCGAAGTGTCGAAAACTTTCACAAGAATACCTAAACTGAGTGCCGCCCGGGCAGCATATTCTGCTGCAGTACTTGTTCCGATGATTACCAGTTCGGCGGGTGTGATTCCGGTTACTTCGCCAAATAGTACGCCCTTGCCATTTCGGGTATTGCTCAGATATTCGCTGGCCAAAGTGATAGAAGTGGTGCCGGCTATCTGACTCATTTGATGAACGAAAGGTGCAAATCCATGTTCATTTTCAATATTTTCGTAGGCGATTGTGGTTACCCGTTTTTGCATCAGTTTTTGGATGGATTCGCTGCAGTGTGCCTGAATCTGCATGTTTGACAAAATGGCCTGATTGCCCCGGAGCTGTTCAATTTCATCACTGTTAAAAGGCGCCACGCGCAAAATGATATCGCATTGAAATGTTTCTTCCCTTTTCTCCACAATTTGGGCGCCTGCGGCCCGGTATTCCTTGTCGGAATAACTGGCCATTTTTCCTGCGTTCTTTTCAATTAAGATTTCGTGACCATAAGATGTAAGCAGTTCAACGGCTTGGGGGGTCAGGGGAACACGGTATTCAACCTGCTCAATGTCTAAAGGAATACCAATTTTTATTTTTTGCCCCTTATTTTGAATCTCCAGCATCTCCTCCTGGGGCATCAGCATGGTTTTCGAAACCGATATGTTTTCTTTTGTTCCTTCTCGGGTTGTCATGCGCAATCTGTTTTAAGCAATTAAATTGTTTAGCAAGTTACATTCAAATGTGTAATTTTCAAAATTTTGCCAAAATGAGCCGGTTTCCGTTCTCTTGTACCTCAATTTTTACTTCCACAACATTTTGAGGAAGCAATGCTTCAATTTTTTCCGGCCATTCAATCAGACAGTAATTTCCACTGTAAAAATAATCTTCGTAGCCCAGGTCATAAGCTTCTTCCAGGTCTTTTATCCGGTAAAAATCGAAATGAAAAATGGAATTGCCGGCTTCGGTTTTGTATTCATTTATAATGGCAAACGTTGGACTGGTTACATTGTCAGGAGTTCCGAGTTCGCGACAAACAGCCTGAATAAAAGTGGTTTTCCCTGCGCCCATTTTTCCGTAAAATGCGAAAACGCGTTGCTCGGGAAATTTTTCGATGAGTTTTTTTGCTGCTTTTTCCAAAGCTTTTATTGAGGTGGCATTTTCTGAATACATTTTTCTTTTTTGAACCAGTTTTAGATTTTATATTGGCGAATTAGCAAGTTCAATTCGTTCTGCAATATTACAAAATGAATAGTATTAACAGGTGCTGACACTAAAAAATAAGACATAAATCAGGGATTTGAATTGTTTTATAAAGTTTCATTTCATTAAAAAGTATTAATTTTGACCTAAACTTAAAAAATAAAAAAATGAAACGACCATGAATAAGATTTATTCACAAATGAGTAATATTATTTTTTTTCATGGGAGTTTTATCGAATACGGCTGAAAATTTAAAATTATAATGAGATGAAAATACCAGCAGAATTGAAATACACTGAAGACCATGAATGGGTTCGTGTTGAGGGCGATACCGCCACAGTTGGCATTACCGATTTTGCCCAGGGTGAGTTGGGTGACGTTGTTTTTGTTGAAATTGAAACCGAAGGTGAAGAACTGGATAAAGGCGAAACTTTTGGAACAGTTGAAGCTGTAAAAACTGTTTCAGATTTGTTTATGCCTGTGGGTGGCGAAGTTGCCGAAGTTAATGAAGTACTTGCCGATGAACCTGAAATCGTCAACAAAGATCCTTACGGCAAGGGCTGGATGGTTAAGATTAAAGTGAAAGATTCATCCGAACTCGATGATCTCCTTTCTGCTGATGATTACAAAAAAATGGTTGAAGCGTAAAAGTCCGGGTTACGCCCTGTTTTGTTAAAATATTTTGAAAAGTCAATTAAAAACCAGGATTGAAATTCAACCCTGGTTTTTAATTTTCTGACTATAGTTGGTATCTGTTCAGAAAAGATAAATGTTTATCCACATTTAGAAGAGCCGCATGCCAGACAGGTGAGGCAACCTTCCTGGTAAACTACTTCATCTGAACCGCATTCTTCGCATAAGGCATCTTCAGCTAATGTTCCGTTTGGAATGTATTTTTTCAGCGCTCTGGCCACACCAGCTTTCCACGAGTTAATGGTTTCGTTGTCGAGTTGCAGGCTGGTGACCAGTTCTACCACTTTATGAATGGGCATTCCGTGACGTAATGTTCCGGAAATGAGCTTCGCATAATTCCAGAAAACCGGATTGAATTTGTAGGAAAGTCCTTCTATGGTGGTTTTGTAGCCTCGTTTGTTTACATACTGGTAATCGTAACGGGAGTTACCGTCGCTGTCGTAGCTTTTAAGAATGTAACCGCCGGTAACGGAACGCGGCAACAAAATCCCATCTTCATCATCCGACAAACCGGTAAAGATTTCGTAAGGTTTGTTGTCCATCAGCCCGATAAAGGCAATCCACTTTTCCTTGTTGTTCTGAAAACGAACTACATCGGCTTCAAGCATTTCCGGCCGTTTGGTCGGAAAGCCTGTTTTTTTCTTTTCGGTTCCGTTGTTGGAAATGAGAACGCCCGAACGAGAACCATCGCGGTAAACGGTAACACCTTTACATCCGCTTTTCCACGCTTCAAAATAAAGTTGGCCAACCAGTTCTTCGGTTGCATTTGAAGGCAGGTTTATTGTAACACTGATGGAGTGGTCGACCCATTTTTGAATTCTACCCTGCATCCGTACTTTCGACAGCCAATCCACATCGTTTGAAGTAGCTTTGAAGTAAGGCGATTTTTTTACCATTTCATCCAATTCTTCCTGGGTATATTCCCGGTTGATGTCAAATCCGTTAACTTCCATCCAGGTTTTAAATTTATGGTGAAACACGGTGAACTCTTCCCAGTGGTCACCCACTTCATCCACAAAATCAACCCGCACGTCTTTTTCATTCGGATTTACCTTGCGGCGGCGTTTGTAAACCGGAAGGAAAACCGGTTCAATACCCGAGGTAGTTTGTGTCATCAAACTGGTGGTGCCGGTTGGAGCAATAGTAAGCAGTGCAATGTTGCGGCGGCCATATTTTGACATCTCTTCATACAGTGAAGGATCGGCATTTTTTAACCGGTTAATAAATGGATTATCCAGTTCCCTTTCGGTATCGTAAATGGTGAACGGACCACGTTCTTTTGCCAGAAATACCGATGAGCGGTATGATTCCAGCGCCACGGTTTTGTGTATTTCTTCCGAAAAATCAGTGGCAATGTCGCTGCCATATTCCAAACCCAGTGAAGCCAGCATATCGCCTTCGGCAGTAATGCCAATCCCGGTGCGCCTTCCTTCTTTGGCTTTTCTTTTAATATTCTCCCAAAGTTTTTTCTCTACTGCTTTAATTTCTTCTTCTTCAGGGTCAGCATTCACTTTGTCGAGAATAGCATCTATTTTTTCCAGTTCCAGATCGATGATGTCGTCCATAATGCGCTGGGCATAATGAACGTGTTCCTTAAACAATTCGAAGTTGAATTTTGCTTTCGGTGTAAACGGATTTTCAACATACGAATAAAGGTTAATGGCCAGCAGACGGCAACTGTCGTAAGGACAAAGCGGAATTTCGCCACATGGGTTGGTTGAAACGGTGCGGTAACCCAAATCGGCATAACAGTCGGGTACCGATTCTTTAATAATGGTATCCCAGAAAAGAATTCCCGGCTCAGCCGATTGCCAGGCATTTTTTACAATTTTTCCCCAGAGTTTTCCGGCATCAATTTCTTTTTTGTAAACCGGTTTTTTAGAATGAATCGGGTAAGATTGTTCGTAATTTACGCCTGCCTCAACGGCTTTCATAAATTCATCTTCAATTTTAACCGATACGTTGGCACCGGTAACTTTGCCCTGTTCCAGTTTTGCATCAATAAAGCTTTCGGAGTCGGGGTGTTTGATGGAAACCGAAAGCATGAGTGCACCGCGGCGACCGTCCTGGGCCACTTCGCGGGTAGAGTTGGAATACCGTTCCATAAACGGAACAATACCGGTAGAGGTAAGCGCCGAATTTTTAACCGGCGAACCTTTTGGCCTGATGTGCGACAAATCGTGCCCCACACCTCCGCGTCGTTTCATCAGTTGCACCTGTTCCTGGTCAATTTTCATAATTCCGCCGTAAGAATCGGAATTTCCGTCGTTGCCAACAACGAAACAGTTTGATAGCGAGGCAACCTGGTAGTCGTTACCAATGCCTGTCATGGGTCCTCCCTGCGGTACAATGTACCTGAAATCTTTCAGAACATTAAAAATCTCATCTTCGGTAAGCGGGTTAGGGTACCGCCTTTCAATTCGCACAATTTCTTTGGCCAGCCTGCGATGCATGTCATCGGGTGTGCGTTCGAAAATATTCCCGAAAGAATCTTTCAGGGCATATTTGTTTACCCATACCCTTGCTGCCAAATCGTCTCCCTTGAAATAAGCCAGGGAGGCATTTACCGCTTCTTCCTGCGAATAAATTTTTTTCCCGGTTGCGGTTGATTTTACTGATACTTCTTCAAATGCCATAGTGTCCAGTTAATATTTAATGTATTTTAATTTATTTAAAAATTTGATTTATTTCTGTCCCGAAATGTGCTACGCAAGATAAAACAGAAAGCAATATTTTGGAATACTTTTAAAGATTAAATAACGAAAAGTTATCAACTTTAAACTGTTATTGAATTGATATTGAATATTATATCCTGTTATTTTCTGGGAAAAGTTTACCAAAAACAACAACTTTGTTTGGTTTTACCGGATATTTTTATATCGAATATTCGTTTGAAAAAAACTAATTTTTCAGGAATGGGATTACTAACAAAATGCGTGCAAAAACGAGTTAGTTGTTAAAAACTTTTTTTATGATAAGATTTGAAGAACCTGTGTTTTTTGCTACGTAATTTTTACAAACCGCTGATGCTTTTGACAACTGGCTGTTATTATTCAAAAATTTGTTCAATGTAAATTCAAGTTCTTTAAAATTGTGGAAAGGATATGCTCCGCCCATTTTTTTCAGGTCAACCGCTTCTTTGAATTTTTCGTAATTGGGTCCAAAAATTACCGGGAGTCCAAATGTAGCGGCTTCCAGGATGTTGTGAATGCCCACGCCAAAACCGCCTCCAATGTATGCCAGGTTTCCATACAAGTAAAGTGATGAAAGCAATCCCACTGAATCAATTATCAACACCTGGAAACGGTGAATTTCATTTTCATCGGCTTTACTGAACCGAATGTGTGTAGTTTTCAACAATTGTTCCAACCTGTTTATATTTGTTTCCGTTACTTCGTGGGGTGCAAATACCACCTTCAGATTTGGGTAATTGTTAACAAACGCTGTAAGCAACTCTTCATCGGGCTTCCAGGTGCTTCCGGCAATTAGTAGCGGCTGACTGCCCTTAAACTTTTCAACAATTGGAATTTCTTTTGCACTTTTTGCAATTGCTGCTACGCGGTCGAAACGGGTGTCGCCCGAAACAGTGAAGTTTTTCAGCCCGATGGATTGAAGCAATTGGGCCGATTTTTCGTTCTGCACAAAAAAATGCTCTGTTTTAAACAGCATTTCCTTGTACCATTTTCCCCAAAGGTTTTTTTTAAAAAAGTGCTGGTTTTCCCTGAAAATGGAAGAAACCATGTAAAGCGGAATGTTCCTTTTTTTCAGTTCATCGATATAAAAATGCCAGTATTCGTATTTAATAAAGAATGCTTTTTCGGGTTGAACAAGTTGCAGGAACTTTTTTGCATTTCGGCAAGTGTCAACCGGGAGGTACATTACAAT
>JAZBNQ010000444.1:0-2219 GCA_036350775.1 Mariniphaga sp. | reverse complement strand
TTATCAGAATCTGTTATTGTTACACTAATTGCCTTGGTACTTGCACTGCTACTTATTAAACTTTTACTTCCGGAATTTAATAATTTAATTGAAAAACAACTTGTTTTTGATTACTTCAGCAATTTCAAAACGATACCATTAATGCTCGCTTTTGGGATCGGAATCGGAATAATTGCAGGTAGTTATCCGGCCTTCTTTTTGGCATCGCATAATCCGGTAAAGATTCTAAATGGAATAAATAAATCGGAAGGTGGTAATGCAAAATTGCGTAGCGGATTGGTTATTTTTCAATTAATTGTCTCCATTGGGTTATTTTCAGGAGCCTTTTTTATCAGCAAACAATTAAGTTTTCTTCAAAACAAGGACCTTGGTTTTAACAAGGAAAATCTGCTTATAATCAACAAGGCTAATTACCTTGGCAAGCAGTTGTCGTCTTTCAAAAACGAATTACTTGCCCAACAAAGCATTTTGAAGATTACAAGTTCCTCCTCAATTCCAGGAAGATTTAACGCAAGCAATTCCTATTTTCATCATTCAGTTGACGATACAAGGGGGATAAATACATTTTGGAGCGATTGCGATTTTTTAAGAACATATGAAATAGAATTAACACAAGGCCGCTTTTTTGAAGAGGGTAACCAATTCAATGACAAATCGGTTGTACTTAATGAAACGGCAATTAAACAACTAAATATAGAAGATCCAATTGGCAAACAAATATATAGCGGTACAAAATCAGACGAAAATAGTTTAACGATTATCGGTGTTATAAAAGATTTTAATAGCCTGTCGCTCCATGAAAAAATGAGCCCTTTTGTATTGCTAAGTGGAGATGGAGAATATTTAAGTATTAGGATTTCGGGAGATATCGGGCAGAATCTAAAATTAATCGAACAAACGTGGGATAAATTTGCCAACGGTCAGATTCTCGATTATGTATTTTTTGATGAAGATTTCGGGCGCTTATACAAAGCAGAAAGTAGAACCCGGAAAATAGTTTCCATATTTTCTGCACTTGCAATTCTAATAGCCTGTTTGGGACTTCTTGCCTTAGCTGCTTTTGTTGCAGAACAACGCACAAAAGAAATTGGTATCCGAAAAGTGAACGGAGCTAAAATATCTGAAGTTCTGCTGATTTTAAACAAAGACTTTGTAAAATGGGTAATCATCGCTTTTGTGATAGCCACACCCATTGCATATTATACAATGAATAACTGGCTTGAAAATTTTGCTTACAAAACCAGTTTGAGTTGGTGGATTTTTGCGTTGGCAGGTCTGCTGGCTTTGGGAATTGCGTTGTTGACAGTTAGCTGGCAGAGTTGGAGAGCAGCAACGAGAAATCCGGTGGAAGCGCTGAGGTATGAATAATGATCCCGCTTTTGCACCCTCTAACTCCCTGAAGGGAGGACCAGCAAAAGCTCCTGGCGATGAAAATAGGATGAATTGTAGATTTGAAATACAGGCTCAAAGTCCCCTTCAGGGGATTTAGGGGTGAAAAACAAGGATATGAGTATAAGTGATAATGTTTCGATGTTTTACAATGCCAAACCTCACATTTTTGAAAAAGCAAAAATACTGAGAAAGAATATGACTGAAGCAGAACTAAAATTATTGGAAAGATTAAAAGGAAAAAAGATGTTGGGATTGAGGTTTCGTCCACAGCATCCCATCGATATATTTATTGCTGACTTTTATTGTCATCCTTTAAAATTAGTGATTGAAATTGATGGAGGCATTCATCAATCAACATATCAAAAAGAATATGATTTCGGTCGTGAAGGAGAATTAGAAAATTGGGGAATTAAAGTCATTCGTTTTACCAATGAAGAGATTGAAAATGAAATGAGCCGTGTTTTAGAAGAAATAAAGACAATTTGTTTAAAACGTAAATCGGAGCTTCCTCAAAGTCCCCTTCAGAGTCCCGAAATTTCGAGATAGGGGTGAAACAGAGGTTGGCAAAGTTGGAGAGCTGCGACGAGGAAACTGGTGGAAGCATTACGTTATGAATAATAAATCCGCTTTTGCACCCTGTACCTTTCCGCCAACTGCCGGGAGGACCAGCAAAAGCTCCTGGCGATGAAAATAGGATGAATTGTAGATTTGAAATACAGGCTCAAAGTCCCCTTCAGGGGATATAGGGGTGAATTAGACTTAGCAAAGCTGGCGGACAGTAAAAAGGAATCCGATGAAGGCATTGAAATACGAATAAAGAAAAAACC
>JAZBNQ010000443.1:0-3272 GCA_036350775.1 Mariniphaga sp. | reverse complement strand
GGGAAAGTATATAAAAAGCCGGTGGTTGTTAACGATGAAATTGTAATCCGTAAAATTTTAAACCTTTCGGCTACACTCGACCATCGTGTGGTTGACGGGTCGCACGGTGGAAAATTGTTCAGGTATATTCGTAAATTAGCCAAAAATCCTGAATTGCTCGATCAAAAACCGGAGTAGAAAAGGATTCCATCCAATACAATTCTAAAACATATTACCTAAAATTCTCCGTGTACGAACACGAAAATCTAAAAAAATTCTTTAGCTTTGTATCTCAATACAATAAAACAATTCATTAACTTATTAAATTTCAAAATATTATAGAAACTAATAAACAAATACGAATAAAAGATATTGCCGAAAAAGCAAAGGTTTCTATTGGCACGGTTGACCGGGTACTTCATAACCGCGGAGAAGTGGCAGAATCAACCAAAAGAAAAATTTTAGAAATTGTAAAAGACCTAAACTACCAACCGAATATACTGGCCAGTACACTTGCGTCAAAAAAATCGGCTTTATTTGCCACACTTTTCCCCGAACCACCCTCACCCGATGGGTATTGGACCCGACCAGCCATTGGGGTAAAAAAACGGGTTACCGAACTTCGCCAATACGGAATCCAGGTAGAACCGTTTACTTTCAGCCAAACCGAACCGAACAGTTTTTCTGAAAATGCAAAAAAAATACTGGAGCTAAAACCCGACGGCGTGGTGTTTGCACCTTTCTACAAAAAGGAATCGAACGCATTTATACATAAACTGAAGGAACTGAACATCCCGTTTGTGTTTATCGATTCTGAAATAAAAAACGTCGGCCAACTGGGATATATCGGACAAAATTCCTATCAAAGCGGACTGGTTTCAGGGAAACTACTCGATCTGATACTTCCTGAGGGAAATGTGCTGATAATTCACTTTGCCAAGGAGATGGACAACCAAAACCATTTGGTGCAGCGCGAAAAAGGATTTTACGACTGGTATTCTAAAAACAAAAGAGACATTCACCAGCTTTTTACCATTGAAGTACCCGATAGTACCGATGAAAAATGGATGGAACGTGTGGTGAAATATATTGAGGATAAAAATATAAAAGGAATTTTTGTTACCAACTCCAAAGTTTTTAATGCAGGACGGTTAATTGAGAAATATGGCCTTTTCAATTTAAAAGTGATAGGACATGATTTATTAAAAGAAAATGTAGTTTTTCTGAAAAAAGATATTGTACAGTTTTTAATTTGCCAGAGACCCGAAGAGCAGGGCTACAATGCCATCAACAAAATATTTAGGCACGTGGTTCAGAAAAGAGTTACGGCAAGGGAAAACTATACCTCCATTGATATCGTAACAAAAGAAAACGTTGATTATTACAAAGAATTTAAAAGAGAAATATAATGAGACCAATGTCGTTTGAAGATTTAAAAGGAAAAGTATGTGTAATTACCGGCGGTGCCGGTGTTTTAGGAAGTTCCATGGTGCGTGCCATCGCATCAGTGGGTGTAAAAGTAGCAATTGCCGATATTAACAAGGAAGTAGCAGATAAAGTAGCCGGAGAAATTTCGGCAGAAACCGGCACACAGGTTATTGGCGTTGCAGCAAACGTACTCGACAAGGAATCACTGGAACAGGCTAGAGCCGAAATTAACAAGCAACTTGGCCCGATTGACATTCTGGTAAACGGTGCAGGAGGAAACAGTCCGCAGGCTACCACAAAAGTGGAACAAATGCTGGAAAGTGATCTCAGCAATTTGGCCGACACATTTTATGGGTTGCAAATGGAAGGATTCGACAAGGTTTTTGCCCTGAATTTTAAAGGAACCGTGCTTCCTACCATGGTTTTCACGCAAGACATGCTTAAAAACAAAAAAGGTGTTGTATTGAATATTTCTTCCATGAATTCATACAAACCGCTCACAAAAATTCCTGCATACTCAGCAGCAAAATCAGCCGTTAATAATTTCACAGAATGGCTTTCAGTTCACCTGGCCAAGGTTGGAATCAGGGTGAATGCCATTGCACCCGGCTTTTTTATTACCCATCAAAACCGTTTCCTGGTAATGGACGAAAAAACAGGAAACTTTTCTCCGCGCGGCCAAAAAATTGTGGACAACACTCCCATGGGTAAATTTGGCGAACCAGAAGATTTACAGGGCGCCACACTTTTCCTGCTTTCCGACATTTCCAGCTTTATTACCGGCATTGTAGTTCCGGTTGATGGCGGATACAGCGCTTTTGGAGGAGTTTAAAATCCTGGAACTTGGAACTCGAAACTTTAAACTGATATAAAATGAAACGAAGAGACTTTTTAACGACAACAGCTGGCGTTGCTGCCGGAGCCTCATTACTTTCAAGCCCGGTTGGGGCTACTATTGCCAACCAAAAGAAAAAAAGATTGGCAATGGTAGGCACCGGAGTCAGGGGAATTGGATTCTGGGGAAAACGCGTAGTCGATAATTACAGCGATGTAGTAGAATTTGTCGGCCTTTGCGACATTAATCCGGGAAGGCTCGAACTGGCCAAATCTTACATGAACGTGAATTGCCCTGTTTTCACTGATTTCGATAAAATGATGGCGGAAACCAAACCGGAAATGGTAATTGTTACTACAGTTGATGCCACCCATCATGAATACATCATCCGGGCCATGGAATTAGGAGCTGACGTGCTTACCGAAAAACCAATGACTACAGATGAAGTAAAAAGCCAGGCCATTTTAGATGCTGAAAAACGAACAGGGAAAAAATGTACCGTGGGGTTTAATTACCGTTATGGAACACTTTTTACTGCCATTAAAGAACAACTGGCAAAAAAACCTTATGGCGAAATAACTTCGGTTGATTTTCACTGGTATTTAAATGTTTACCATGGTGCTTCTTATTTTAGGCGCTGGCATGGCGAGCGCAATAAAGGAGGCACACTTTGGGTTCACAAATCAACCCACCATTTCGATTTACTGAACTGGTTTATCGATTCCGATCCGGTTGAAGTGACCGCCTATGGCGCACTGGAACACTACGGAAAAAATAATCAATTCAGGGGTGCCAACTGCCGCAATTGTGCATACACCGACAAGTGTGACTATTTTTGGGATATCACCAAAGACAAACATTCGATGGAATTGTATGTAAAAAATGAAAAATACGACGGATACATTCGTGATAACTGCCTCTGGCGTGAAGAAATCGATATTTACGATAAAATGTCGGCACAAATCAAATACGCCAACAATGTAATTGTAAATTACTCGCTTACAACGTATTCACCTTACGAAGGCTGGCG
>JAZBNQ010000442.1:0-3404 GCA_036350775.1 Mariniphaga sp. | reverse complement strand
TTCAAGGGTGTGCCATCCCTGCCACCCCTGACTTTCGTAAAACGCCAGGTTGGGTTTGTAGGCCACTGCATATTTGGCGGTTGCGTCAATAATTTTCCGGTTGAAAGCCAGCACCGGGTCAGCGGCACTTTGTAAATATCCGGGAACTTTCAGAATATCTGAATCGAGTCCCACGCAAAGGAAACTGCGTTTTTTCTGAATTTGCTCAAAAAGTTGCTTTTTATCCATAATGATTTTCTGTTACAGGTTACAATTTACAGGTTTCGGGTACGAACATGTAACCTGAAACCTGAAACTCATGATTAAATCTCCGCCTCCTTCAATTTCTGTGCATTTTCTTCAATCATCAGTTTTTCAATGATTTCATCAATTTCGCCGTTGATGATGGCCTGCAAGTTGTATAATGTCAGGTTGATGCGGTGATCAGTAACGCGACCCTGCGGCCAGTTGTAGGTGCGTATTTTTGCCGAGCGGTCGCCGGTGGAAACCATGGTTTTGCGTTTCGATGCAATTTCGTCGATGTACTTCTGGTACTCCATGTTGTAAATTCGTGTACGCAGTTCGTTCATGGCTTTGGCCAGGTTTTTTAACTGCGACTTTTCATCCTGGCAGGTTACCACTATTCCGGTTGGAATGTGCGTTAACCGGATGGCCGAGTAGGTTGTGTTAACCGACTGCCCGCCCGGACCTGAAGAACAGTAGGTATCTTTTTTGATGTCGGATTCTTTCAGTTCCACATCAAATTCTTCGGCTTCGGGCAAAACAGCCACAGTTGCTGCGGAGGTGTGCACACGCCCCTGTGTTTCGGTTTGCGGTACCCGCTGAACACGGTGAACGCCCGATTCGTATTTCAGAATGCCGTAAACGCCATCTCCGGAAACGTTGGCCACAATTTCCTTGTAACCGCCGGCAGTGCCTTCGTTCACGTTGGTTATTTCCAAACGCCAGCCTTTTTTCTCACAAAACTTGGAATACATACGGAACAGGTCGCCGGCAAAAATACTGGCTTCATCACCACCGGTGCCGGCCCTGATTTCCAGAATGGCATTTTTGCTGTCTTCCGGGTCGGCCGGAACAAGCAGCATTTTTATTTTCTTTTCCATTTCAGGAATGCGTTCTTCGGCTATTTCCATTTCCTCGCGGGCCATTTCGCGCAATTCCTCGTCACTCTCTTCATCCAGAATTTCTTTTCCCGACTGAATGGTGTCCACCATACTTTTATATTCCTTAAAAGCATTCAGCAATTTTCCCAGGCTTTTGTATTCCTGGTTCAACTTCACATACCGTTTCATGTCGGCAATTATTGCCGGATCGGTTATCTGCTGCTGCACCTCTTCAAACCGGTGCCTGATGGATTCATATTTTTCCAGTAATGCGTATTCTGCCATAATTTTTCTTAAAAAACAAATTCTCCCTTTTCAGAGTTTATCGTCAGTTTTTTCCCTTCAAAAGGTTCAACACGCCCTACAATTTGTGCATCAATGTTAAACGAATTCGAAATGGAAATAATCTCTTCAGCCACCTTCGGATTGGTGTAAATCTCGAACCGGTGGCCCATGTTAAACACTTTGTACATCTCCTGCCAGCTTGTTCCCGACTGTTCCTGAATAATCTTAAACAGCGGTGGCACCGGGAACATGTTATCTTTAATGACATGAATATTTTCCACAAAATGAAGCACTTTGGTTTGCGCTCCCCCCGAGCAGTGAATCATTCCGGAGATGTCTTTTCTAAACCTTTTAAGTACTTTTTTTATGACCGGTGCATAGGTTCTTGTGGGCGACAAAACCAGTTGTCCGGCATTTATACCGAGGCTGTCAATTTCGTCAGTCAGTTTGTATTTTCCTGAGTAAACCAAATTTTCCGGCACTTCCGGGTCGAAACTTTCCGGATATTTTTTGGACAAATAATTGGCAAAAACATCATGCCTTGCAGAAGTTAAACCATTGCTGCCCATGCCTCCGTTGTAACTTTCTTCGTAAGTTGCCTGCCCCGATGAGGAAAGTCCCACAATGACATCGCCTGCAGCAATATTTCCGGCCGAAATTACATCGTCGCGTTTCATGCGGCAAACAACGGTTGAATCCACAATAATGGTTCGTACCAAATCGCCCACATCGGCTGTTTCGCCGCCGGTTGACCAGATGCTGATTCCCATTTCCCGCAAATCGCCTAGAAGTTCTTCGGTTCCATTAATAATGGCTGCAATTACTTCACCCGGAATTTTATTTTTATTCCGGCCAATTGTCGAGGAAATTAGAATATTATCGGTGGCACCCACACAAAGCAGGTCGTCGATGTTCATAATCAGCGCATCCTGGGCAATGCCTTTCCAAACCGAAAGGTCGCCGGTTTCTTTCCAGTACATGTAGGCCAGCGCCGATTTGGTGCCGGCCCCATCCGCATGCATGATGTTGCACCACGCCGGATCACCTCCCAAAATATCGGGCACAATTTTGCAAAAGGCTTTATGAAACAATCCTTTGTCGATGCTTTTTATAGCATTGTGTACATCTTCTTTTGATGCAGAAACACCTCTGGAGTTGTATCTCGATTCGGCAACCATATCTTTATTCGGTTTTTGCGGGTACAAAATTAGCAAAATCTGCTCATTTGTAATAAAAAAAGGAAAGCCGCGCATCGACTTTCCTCATTTCATGCTGAAAAAGTTAAGCGTATAAAAACCGTTTTATTTTTTTCGTGGGCGTTTTCTCAAAAGGTGTGGGCTGAAGAATAATTTTCTGCAACCGCGAAAATTTGTTGAGTTCGGCGTTCACCTTTTTGTGGATTTCTTCCAATATTTCTTCCGATTTATCTTGAATATACTGGTGTGCTTCCTCTTTCAAATGTTTGAAATGCTGTTCCACTTCTTCCATGTTCAGATGGACCATGGCCACCAGCTTTCCTTTTTTCTCCACCACA
This sequence comes from Mariniphaga sp., assembly GCA_036350775.1. GTDB lineage: Bacteria > Bacteroidota > Bacteroidia > Bacteroidales > Prolixibacteraceae > Mariniphaga. Next base: position 482 of record JAZBNQ010000442.1, on the reverse strand, counting down.
AGCGATTCCAAAACAAACCTCATTTTATTGATAACCGACTCAATTTCTTCAGGATAAATATTTTCGCCGCTTGCCCCAACAATCATATTTTTTATCCGGCCTTTAATGTAGAGGAAATTGTCCTTGTCGTACCAACCTTTATCGCCGGTTTTAAACCATCCGTCTTCAGTAAAAACTTCTTTTGTAATTTTGGGGGCTTTGTAATACCCTTTCATAACATTCTCGCCTTTGGCCTGAATTTCACCTTCTCCGGTAGCCAGGTCAACATCGCCCAATCGTAGTTTAACGCCTTCCATTGCAATTCCGGTTGAACCCAATTTTCGGTTTTTGCCGACAGCTCCTGCAAGCAGTGGCGAAGTTTCGGTAAGTCCGTACCCGATAGCGTAAGGAAATTTTCCTTCATACAGAAATCGCTCAACAGTTGTATCAAGTTTTGCTCCGCCAACTCCAAAAAACAGAAGCCTGCCACCAAATGTTTGGTA
>JAZBNQ010000441.1:0-3265 GCA_036350775.1 Mariniphaga sp. | reverse complement strand
TGTATTAAAAATAACGGCTTTGCGAAGCGGCAATACGTTTACATCAGCACGAATAACCACCAAAGGTTTGTTTGAACAGGCCTATGGAAAGTTTGAAGCACGCATTAAAATGCCCTATGGACCAGGTATCTGGCCGGCATTCTGGATGTTGGGAGCCGATATTGATACAAATCCGTGGCCGCAATGTGGAGAAATTGATATTATGGAATACAGGGGCCAGGAACCACATATTATTCATGGCAGTTTACATGGTCCGGGGTACTCCGGGGGTTCACCAATTACAAAAAGTTATGGTTTGCAAAACGCCAGATTTGATACTGATTTTCACACATTCAGCATTGAATGGACAGAAAACCAGATTTACTTTTTTGTAGATGGAATGGCTTATCAGGAAGTTACTGCCGATGATGTTGCTGATAAGGGTGAATGGGTGTATGATCATCCGTTTTTTATCCTGCTAAATCTTGCAGTTGGTGGAAATTATGTGGGATTTCCAACAGTAGAAACTGTTTTTCCGCAAACTATGGAAGTAGATTGGGTGAGAGTTTATCAGGAAGCGAATTAAAAGAAGTATTCACATTTAGAATCATATTTTCCCGACCTATGAACAAAGCATATTCAGATAACGCAAAGCAAAGTGTAAAGAAAAAAGTTGAAATGCAGGTAGCTGAACTTGAAAATGAAAGCTACTTCAAAATTTCGAATCACGATGCAATGCGTCCCTTTTTTATGAGCATCGTCAGCGACTCGAATCACTGGATGTTTATTTCGGGCAACGGCGGATTGTCTGCCGGGCGCAAAAATCCTGAGTATGCTTTGTTCCCGTATTACACCGACGATAAAATTACCGAATCGGCAGACATTACCGGAAGTAAAACGATTTTTCGTATCCGGAAAGGGAATGAAACTCATATTTGGGAACCTTTTTCTGAGCGATTCACCGGAAAATACAACATCAGCCGGAACCTGTATAAAAGTATTTACGGCAATAAAATCGTTTTTGAGGAAATTAACCACGATTTGGAACTAACGTTCAGTTACCAGTGGAATTCTTCGAAACTGTTTGGGTTCGTCAGAAAAGCTTCGTTAAAAAACATTTCAGGTACTGATTATGAAATTTTGTTACTCGATGGAATTCAGAATATAATGCCTTTTGGTGTGCCCAGCGACCTGCAACGTTCCACCAGCAACTTAGTAGATGCCTACAAAAGAAGCGAACTGGAGCCGGAATCGGGCATCGGAATTTATGCCCTCAGTGCCATTATTGTGGACAAAGCCGAACCCAGCGAAGCGCTGAAAGCCAACGTGGCCTGGTCGCTGGGACTGGAAAACCCAACATACCTGCTTTCTTCGCTGCAACTTCATAAATTCAGAATGAACGGAGAAATTGCCGAAGAATTAGATGTGAAAGGAGAAAAAGGGGCGTATTTTTTGAATGCTGAAATTTTGTTGCCATCCGGAGCTGAAAAAAACTGGCAAATTATTGCCAACGTCAACCAAAGCCAAGCGCAAATCATCGACCTGAGTCAAAAAATAAAAAACAAAACGGAACTGAAAAGTCAAATTCAGGATGACATTGATGCAGGAACGGAAAAATTGATTCGGTTGGTTGCGAGCGCCGACGGGCTGCAATTCACTGCCGACAAACACAACAAATCGCGCCATTTTTCAAATGTGCTTTTCAACATTATGCGCGGCGGAATATTTGACGACAACTACCGGATTGGGGAAAAAGATTTTGTGGAATATCTTAACAAGGCCAACAAAAATGTAGCGGCGGAAAACCGGGATTTTCTGGGAGAACTGCAAAATAAATTCAGTCTGAATGAATTGAAACAATTACTGGAAAGCAGCAATGATGCTGATTTACTGCGGTTGTCGGAAGAGTACCTTCCTTTAAAATTCAGCCGCCGGCACGGCGACCCCAGCCGCCCCTGGAACTATTTTACCATCAACATTCAAAACGAAACCGATGGCTCCGAAATTCTGGATTACGAAGGAAACTGGCGGGATATTTTCCAAAACTGGGAGGCGCTGGCGCATTCGTACCCCGAATTTATTACCGGCATGATTTTCAAGTTTTTGAACGCTTCCACCTTCGATGGCTACAATCCCTACCGGGTGACTAAAGACGGCTTTGACTGGGAAACCATTGAGCCCGATAACCCGTGGTCGTACATCGGCTACTGGGGCGACCATCAGATTATTTACCTGCAGAAGTTTTTCGAGATTATTGAAAAATACTACCCCGGCAAACTGCAGTCGTTTTTCGATAAGGAATGGTTTGTTTATGCTGCGGTTCCCTATAAAATAAAATCCTACAGCCAGATTCTGAAAAATCCGAAAGACACCATTGAATTTGACCACCACTGGGATTCCTTAATCAGAAAAAAACGTGAAACTATTGGAGCAGACGGTGCCTTGCTTTCCGCTGGCAATCAGGAAATCTACCATGTGAATTTCATTGAAAAAGTGCTGGCAACCGTTTTAGCCAAACTTTCCAATTTTATTCCCGAAGCTGGCATCTGGATGAACACGCAGCGCCCGGAATGGAACGATGCAAACAACGCGCTGGTAGGAAACGGCGTTTCGATGGTAACGCTCTACTATTTGCACCGCTTTCTGAAATTTTTCCGCAACGTTCTTGAAAAATGCGAAATAGAAAACGTAACGATTTCGGCAGAATTGAATGTTTTTTACCAGTCCGTTCAAAATACACTTACAGAATTCAATGCATTACTGTCAGGAAAAATAAACGATTCGGACAGAAAAACTATCCTTGACCGCCTCGCACAGGCCGCTTCGGATTACCGGCAGCACATTTATCAAAACGGATTTGAGGGCAGAAAAGAAGAAGTCTCACTAACAGAACTGAAATTTTTTACCGGAGTCTGCCTCGATTTTGCTGAACATTCTATCCGCGCCAATCAGAGACCGGATAAACTGTACCACGCCTACAATCTGATGTCGGCCACGGAAAACGAAGTTTCTGTTTCACACCTTTCGGAAATGCTGGAAGGACAGGTGGCTGTTTTAAGTTCGGGCTTTTTAACGTCAGAGCAGGCTCTTGAGGTTTTGGATGCGCTCAAAAACAGCGCATTGTTCCGCGAAGACCAGTACAGTTACATGCTTTATCCCAATAAAAAACTGCCCGGATTTTTGGAGAAAAACAACATTCCGCCCGAAAGCTCTCAAAAATCAGAACTGATTCAACAACTTATTTCTGATGGCAACAAAGATATTGTTGACCAGGATATCCGGGGAG
>JAZBNQ010000440.1:0-11467 GCA_036350775.1 Mariniphaga sp. | reverse complement strand
TTTTTCTGTTTAATTTAATACTTGTAATGTTGAAATTCTATTTATGTTGCTTTATTGCCCTATCTTTAGAAAAAGGGGATACACAACTTGTTTTTTTAAACTTACTGGTTAAATACAAACGAAATTATATTGGCACCCATTTTCAATGCTTTTTCACGAAGTTCGGGCGGATTGTTGTGCACGGCCTGGTCTTCCCAGCCATCGCTGATGTCTGATTCATACGTATAAAGACAAACCATCCGGTCTTCAATAAAAATACCGAATGCCTGCGGAGGTTTATTGTCATGTTCGTGTATTTTGGGTAACCCTTCGTTAAAGGTAAATTTTTGATGAAAAATTGGGTGGGTGGGAGGCAGTTCAACCAGTTCGGCGTTTGGAAAAACTTTTTTTATTTCGCGTCTGAAATATTCATCCATGCCAAAATTGTCGTCAACATGCAAAAAACCTCCGGCTTCGAGGTAATTTTGTAAATTAAAAGCTTCGTTTTCAGAAAGTACGATATTCCCGTGCCCGGTCATGTGGACAAATGGAAAATTAAAAATTTCGGGGCTGCCTGCTTCCACTGTTGAAGGTTCGGGGTGAATATTGGTTCTTACATTTTGATTGCAGTAAGCAATGAGGTTGGGAAGAGCAGTCGGATCGGCATACCAGTCGCCGCCACCGCCGTATTTAACCAAACCTATTCTGACTGGCTGAGCCAGAGTATTGGCAGTTGCTGCAAAAAATAGTATTAAAACGAAAAATATTTTCATGTCCCAAAATTTTTCGAAAATTACAATTCCCTTTCGAAATGAAAAAACAAAAGCATAAATTTGGTTCATTCGTTAACAAGATTAACAATATGGCAGGCCACTATTGCAGCCGTCTCGGTGCGTAATCGGGAACTACCCAACGAAATTTCACAAAATCCGTTTTTTTTAGCCTGTTCCACTTCCTCAGGACTAAAGTCGCCTTCGGGCCCAATTAAAATTGTAACTGATTTTTCTTTTTCAACCTCATTTTGAAGATGCTCTTTTTCTCCTTCGTTACAATGGGCGATATATTTTTGCTCTCCTTCATTTTTTATTAAGAATTCGTTAAATGAAACCATTGGATTCAGTTTAGGAAGGTACGCTTTTAACGACTGTTTCATAGCCGAAACAAGGATTTTTTCGAGTCGGTCGGGCTTAATGGTTTTTCGCTCGCTGTGTTCGCAAAGTACTGGTGTAATTTCGTCAATTCCAATTTCCGTGGCTTTCTCCAGGAACCACTCAAAACGGTCAATATTTTTTGTGGGCGCGATGGCCATGTGAAGATTAAACCGGCGTTTCCCAAATTCTGTGTGAGATTCCAGTATCGAAAGTTTACATTTTTTAGGATGAGGTTGTGTAATCTCAGCCAGAAAAAAACCACCCTTCCCATTCACAACCTGTATTTTGTCGCCAACATTCAAACGCAGCACACGAATAGCATGTTTCGATTCGGTTTCATCCAATACGATTTCATTTTCTGCAACATTGGGAACATAAAAAAGCTGCATGATAAATTTTTTTATTCTCTGCAAATTTATAATAAATCAGGTATATGAAATGGAAATTTTATATAAACACCGAATTCAGCAAAAAAGTATTTTTACACTATTAACCCAAAACCACCTTCACATTGCAAATAGCTTTTTGCTGTACCGGAATTGTATTCGTAAAAAACTTTTTCCCATCAACCCATAACTCTTTCACACCTTTTGAAACATGATTCGGATTGGTTACCTTAATCTGGTATTCAGTTCCCCTGAATTTGCGTTGAACTGTAAATCCATCCCAGTTTTTTGGAATACACGGATTTATTACCAATCCGTTATAACCGGGTTGAATACCAAGGATATGCTGCGAAATGGCAAAAAAGTTCCAGGCTGCTGTTCCCGTGAGCCACGAGTTTTTGGCCTCGCCGGGTTTCCAGGCATCTTTCCCGGCAATCATTTGTGCATATACATAAGGTTCGGTACGATGTAAATCGCTTATTTCTTCCAGGTACGAAGGGCATATTTTCATGTAATATTCAAAAGCACGGTCACCGTTTCCGGCAGTAGTTTCGCCAATAATAATCCACGGATTGTTGTGGCAGAAAATACCGGCATTTTCCTTGTAGCCTTCCGGGTAACTGGTTATTTCGCCTTTACTCAGGTCGTATTCAGTATAAGCCGGATTGTTTAATACAATTCCATATTCGCAGTCGAGGTATTTTTTTACCGAATCAAGTGCCTGCTGAGGCCAACCATTTTCTTCTCCAATGCCAGCCATGGTGCAGAAGCCGTTCGATTCGATAAAAATCCTGCCTTCTTCATTTTCGCTACTGCCCACTTTTTTACCAAAGAAATCATAAGCTCGTAAAAACCATTCGCCATCCCAGCCGTGATTTGATATGGCTTTCTTCATTTTTTCAACCTGGTGCAAAATATTATCTGCTTCTTTGGTTTTACCCTGAAAATTTAAAAGTTCAGCGAAGTCGGTTCCATATAAAACAAACATGCCAGCAATCATAACCGATTCGGCTGCACCTCCCGATTTGTTTTCGGTGGTTTGAAACGGTTCGTCGGGATTTGTGGAAAAACAGTTCAGATTGAGGCAGTCGTTCCAGTCGGCCCGACCAATGAGCGGCAGTCCGTGTGGGCCTAAGTTATTTACCACATGGAAAAACGACCGGTTCAGGTGGTCGAGCAGTGGCTGTGCCTTGGTTTCGTCGTTATTGTATGGAACCATTTCTTCAAGGATTGAAAAATCACCTGTTTCCTTAATGTAAATGGTAGTTGACAAAATCAGCCACAATGGATCGTCATTGAAATTTCCTCCAACATCGGCATTTCCTTTTTTTGTAAGTGGCTGGTACTGGTGCCATGCGCCACCGTCTTCCAACTGTGTGGCCGCCAGGTCGAGGATACGTTCTCGGGCTTTTTCGGGAATCAGGTGTACAAAACCAATCAAATCCTGGTTTGAATCACGAAAACCCATACCACGGCCAATGCCCGATTCGAAGTAAGAAGCCGAACGCGACATGTTAAATGTGACCATGTTTTGGTACTGATTCCAGATGTTTACCATGCGGTCCAGCCGTTCGTCGTGGCTATTTACCTGGAAATTCGAAAGCAGTTCCGTCCAGTAATTTTTCAACTTTTTAATTTCCAATTCAACGGCTTCAGAATTAGAAAATTTATGAATTAAAGCTTTGGTTTTGGTTTTATTGATAACTTTTTTTGTTTCCCATTTTTTTTCTTCTGCATTTTCAACATAACCCAGCACAAAAATTAGTTCGGTTTCTTCTCCGGGGTTCAGTTCAATTTCGAACGAATGTGATGCAATGGGCGACCAGCCGTGTGCCACCGAGTTTTTTGATTTCCCTTTTCGAACCACATCCGGATCGGAATAGGAATTGTAAAGCCCCACGAATGATTCCCGGTCGGTATCGAATCCGTCAATTTTTCGGTTTACCGAGTAAAAAGTATAGTGATTGCGGCGCTCGCGGTATTCGGTTTTATGGTAAATGACTGAACCGTCAACTTCCACTTCACCAATGTTATAATTCCGCTGAAAATTGGTCATGTCGTCCAACGCATTCCACAGGTTCCATTCCACAAGCGAAAAAAGCTTAAAACTTTTCTTTTCACTCCCCTGATTTTTCAGCTTCACCCGCTGAAACTCCGCTGAAATTTGTAATGGAACAAAATAGCTAACTTCGACTGACAAATCGTTTTTAGCACCTGTAATTTTTGTGTAGCCCTGCCCGTGTCGGCATTCATAAAAATCGAGCTCAGTTTTTACCGGTTTCCATCCCGGCGACCAAATGGTTCCGTTATCGTTTATATAAAAATATTTTCCATTATCGTCAATGGGAACATTATTGTAACGAAACCGGGTAATTCGCCTGAAACGCGGGTCTTTAAAAAAACTGTATCCACCGCCTGTATTGGATACCAGGCTGAAGAAATCTTCGTTGCCCAGGTAATTTATCCATGGCCAGGGTGTTTGAGGTTTAGTTATTACATATTCGCGGTTTTTGTCGTCGAAGAAGCCGAATTTCATTAAAAATACATTTGTTTAGTTTCTTTTAGCAAATGTAATTCTTATTGTAATAAAAACAAAATGAAAGATGAAAAATTAGGAAAAAAGTTCACCTTAAATGTTGATTAATGCTGGTGAAATCCGTCGGAAACAAACCTTAGTACCTCCGGCAGCGATTCTCGCCAGTAGGTCCAGTTGTGTGCACCGTTGCGAACGCGGTACTCATGTGGGATATTTCGTTTTTTAAAAGTAATATGCACCAGTGCGTTGCCTTCAAAAAGGAAATCATCGTCGCCACAATCGATATACCAGCGAATTGCTTTTAAATCTTCTTCCGGCATATTCTTTACCATTTCAGTTACACTGTATTTTTCATACCAGGCATCCATTTTATCTTTTGGAGCATCAGGCATTCCCCTGCGCTGCATGTAGTTTTTTACCTCTTCGCGGGTAAGCGGACCAGTTGAGGCACTTAGCGGACATGCAGCAGAAAACAGATCGGGCCGGTGCAGGGCATAATAAAAGGTTCCTCCGCCCCCCATGGAAAGACCAGCCACTGCCCGGTAACGTTTTTCTTTACGTATTCGGTATTCATTCTCAATGAACGGCATAAATTCATCAAAAAAGAAATTTTCGTATTGCCAGTTTTCGCTAACATCGTTGGTGTAGCCGCGCTGGCCTGTGTTGGCATCGGGCATTACAATTATCATAGCTGTTGCAGTGCCATTTTTTATGGCTTTATCAGTAATGTGTAATACTTCGCCAAACTGAATCCATCCGCTTTGGTCGTCTCCAGCGCCATGCAGTAAATAAAGCACCGGGTAACTGCGTTCAGATGTTCCATAATCGGGTGGCAGGTAAATAGCATATTTTCGCTCCATGTCAAGTATTTCACTTTTCATGGAAAGATTATCAAAAACTTTTCCGGTTTGGGAAAACGCATTAACAAAACAAAATGTAAAAAGAATTACAATAAAAATAAGTTTGTTCATTTGATTGAATTTTTATGGATTTTCAGGCTTTAAAAATAGCGATAATATAGGTTTCCCGGAGAAAATATATCGTTAATTTGATTACGAATTTTTGAAGAATAGAAATATTCTTTGATTGGAGATCAGAAAACCTTTTCAAAGTTTTTATATAAAAAAAGGCTGTCTCTTCAGACAACCTTTAATTCTATTACTGTTTGAAACGATTTATAAATTTTTCTTTGCCAGATAAAAGTCAATCATTTCATAGTCGCTTTTTTCGCGTTCTTCCATGTCCTGAACTGTTTTTGGCGGAGGAACAATAACTTTATCGCCCGGCTTCCAGTCAAGCGGCATGGCAACTTTGTATTTGTCAGATGTTTGCAATGCTTTTAATACCCTCATAATTTCATCCATGTTCCGGCCAACATTCAGCGGATAGTACATAATCAGTCTGATTTTTCCTTCGGGATCGATAAAAAATACAGCCCTAACAGCAGCTGTTTCACTTTCGTTGGGTTGCAGCATGCCGTATAATTTGGAAACTTTCATTGAAATATCTTCCACAATCGGGAAGTCGAACAAAACACCGGTGTTTTTCTTTACATTATTTACCCATGCTACATGCGAGTGAATACTGTCGATACTTAATCCCATAAGTTTGGTATTCAATTCTTTGAATTCGTTATGACGAATTGCAAAGCCACTCATTTCAGTGGTGCAAACTGGTGTAAAGTCGGCAGGGTGTGAAAAAAACACAACCCAGCTTCCTTTATTGAATTCAGAAAACTGAATTGGACCGTAAGTGGTGTTGGCTTTAAAATCGGGGGCGAGGTCGCCAATTCGTGGCATTGAAACTACTTTTTCTTCTTCCATAATTATCATTTTTTTTGTTAGTGAAATTTTGATTTTTTGTTAAAAATAAACATATTTAATGAAAATAAGTTCAATATAAATGTTAAGTAATTTTAATTTAAACAGAAATAGTGCTGGAATGTTTAACCTTTTCCGGTCTTTTTTAGCGGCCAGAGGGTAAAAAAATACATCAGGATTAAAGACAATCCAATGACCAAACCACTCAGCATAAGTTTTTCCTCTTTTCCCATCAAATAAAGGGCATGAGTACTTATTTGTTCCCAGTAAGTTATGGTTAATAAAACAATGAGGTTATTGAGTGAATGCCCCAGAATAGCTAAAAAAATGCTGTTGGTTCGCATCATGAGCCAGCCAAGGAGTAATCCCAAAACAAATGTTGCAGGCATTTGCCACGGATTTAGGTGAAAAAGGGAAAATAAAATTGCAGATACAACCACGGCGGTTGTTGCAGTATAATTTTTTCGCAAGCCGTGCAAAATCAGCCCTCTGAAAATTAATTCTTCAATAACCGGAGCGATTACAGCCACTTTGAAAAAAGCTCCCCACCAGCCGTAATCACTTTCAAAAACCCTGCTGAACAATTCCCAAAACCAGGGTGGGGCAGGCACAACTTTTTCTACGGCAATGTTTACTATTTCAAGCAGGTTGTGTGCACCCCAGAAGAATGTTATTATAGGAATCAGAATAAGTGGATTAAATCGTTTTAAAGGAAAAACTTCAAGCAATGGTGATTTAGTTTTTTTAAAACCGTAAATCAAAATAAAAAGTGTGGAGCCGGCATTTAAGACAATTTTTTTTATTGGATTGTACAGATAATCAGTTCCCTTATAATAATCAATTAATGCCAAAGGAAAATCAATTACCGTTTGAATAAACAAGTACAAAATCAGCAGGTGAACGGCCTGAAGTATTGTAGGGTAATATATTTGTCTGAATTGTTGCATCATTAAAAATTCAAGACAATATAAACATTTTTTTGTTTACTCCTGAATTAAGCTGCCCTTGAAATTGTTGCTGTTTTGAACGAAAAATAGCGCTGAGACAAATAGCTGAATGCAACTACAATTATGGTAGTGAGTCCTTTAGACAAAGTTGCATACAATCCCACATATTCAACAAAAAATTTCAGAAATACATAATTGAGTAAAATAGATGCTGTAACAGCTATTCCATAACGAAAAAGCTGTATTCTTCCACGTAATTCTGATGCCGTGAAGGTTACGTATTTTGCCAGAATAAATCCTGTGGAGAAGGTGATGGGAAAGACCAAAAGAAATGCTGCAATGTGCGGGCTGATGGCCACAAAACCCAGGTCAAGAATTTGACGGTCAAGGATGTAACGGTAGAAAACAAAATAGAGAAATATGTCGAATGCTGTATTGGCGCCCCCCGTAACACCGTACCTGAAAATTTCAGGAGGGATGAACCTTAGGCAGGGAAAATGAAAAAAATCGACCATCCGGATAATCAGGATCCGGCATACATGTAAAATATTCCGCATAAACTGAAAAAATCCCTGTTTATTGGCAAAGAAACAATTTTCAACCGAATTATCCAATTTTAAGATTCGGGTGGTTTTCTCAATTGTTTTTTCTGTCCCAGTTTCTTTTTATTTTCAATCCGCTTTAGTTGTGATGCAGCAGTAGGTTGTGTTTTTTTTCTTTTCCGGGGTTTGGTCAGCGCTTTTTCAATCAGTTCAAAAAATTTTTGTTTGGCCTTTTCCTTATTTCTCCATTGGGTGCGTTCTGTGCTGGAATTTACAAGCAAATCGCCCTCATTGTTAATCCGGTTTTTTAATTTTGAAAGGATGAGTTGCTTTTGATTTTCATCCAAAACTGCCGAGTTTTGAACCGAAAAACGCAGTTCAATTTTTGTATTGACTTTGTTCACGTTTTGACCTCCGGGCCCGCCGCTGCGGCTTGCCGAAAACTGAACCTCTGCCAGCAATTGTTCTTTTATGGAATCAGGAAGTAACATCAATTAACTGGTTTTACTAATGATTTCCAGTTTTTTCCGGTCGGTAATTTTTATGTTTTTCCCCTCCAGTTGAATAATGCCTTCTTTTTCGAATTCTTTCAAAAATTTAATGGCACTTTCGGTCGCAATGGAAGCAAAATCGGCCAGTTCCTGGCGCGTAAGCAGTTCAAAAATGTCTTCTTTCAGAAAATCCTCATGAGAGAGGTAAATTAGTCCCGATGCCAGTTTTCCACGCATTTGTTTGTACGAAAGGTTTTTGATGATTTCCAGCAGGTGCCGTTCGTTCCGGTAATTTTTTGAAGTAATTTCCAACGCAAACAGAGGGTTTTCCAGCAAAATGTCTTTCAGGCTTTCCTTTTCAATCATACAAATTTCAGAATCTTTTAAAGCCTGTGCCGAATAGGTATGAATATTTTCGCCAAAAATGGATGAAAATGCCAGGAAGTCGCCTGTTTTTGCCAGGCTAATATTCATTTGTTTGTCGTAACCGGTTTGCAGGTAAACTTTTATTAAGCCCTGAACGATAAAAAGCACATACGGCGCAAATGCACCTTGTTTAAAAATGGTTTCTCCTTTTAAATAAGAGATACGGGTTTTGTTTTGAGCCAAATGGTTCAGTGCATCCGGAAAATGCTGCATAAGGCTCATAAAACCTGACATCTGACCTTTATTTTCAATATTTTCGTTATTCATTTTTTACTTGCTGAAAAAACAGTACAAAAGTACAAAAACAATCCAATCCGGCTGATGTCAGGAAAAAAACTGAAATATTTCAGTTTCTCTCCTTTCTTATGCCACCGCTCTTTTCTTGCCGGACAACCTGTAGCAGTCTATTTTTGCAGCAAAGAATTTAATCATGAAGAAACGGGTAGCCATTCCGGTAACAAACGAACAGTTAAGCGAATATTTCGGCGAGTGCAGCCACTACGAAATTTTCGAAATCGACGGAAAAATTGTGGACCGCAAAGAGGCCAGATTTCCGGCAGGTACAGTTGCAAACGAACTTCCGGGATGGCTCGTAGAAAAGGGAATTACCGATGTGATTGCATTCAGGGTGAATCCTAAAATCATCAACCTGTTTGCTTCCAAAAAGGTAAACCTGTTTGTAGGAGTTCCAATCAATTCTACTGAAAAATTAATTGAGGCTTATTTGCAGGGGAATCTGGAATCGGATGAAAAAATTATTGAGGAAATTACAGTTGCTGCATGCAGCTAATACAGATAAATAAATTTTTAATGATAAAAGAAATTAATTATGAAATTGTTACAAACAAATCTTCACGAAATTGAAACAGCCGCAGAGCTGGAAAAAATGATTAACGAAAACGAAAATGTAATGGTATGTTGCGGCCGAATGGGCCCCATGTGTATGCCGGTTTACGATGTAATGGAAGAGCTGGAAGAGGAACGCAGCGATGTTAAATTTGCCGTAATGGCTTTTGATAACCCGGAAGCAGCAGTTATTAGAAATGCACCCGAGTGCCGCGGCTTTATGGGTTTGCCGTTTACTATGTATTACAAAGATGGAAAAGTGGCACATGCAACCAGCAGCATCCAGAATATGCAACAGATTACTTCGGTTTTAGACGAACAATTTGCAGAAAAAGTATAACAATGGACGAGGTGTTTGATGTGATGATTATTGGCGCGGGGGCAGCCGGCTTAACAGCCGGGATTTATGCCTCGCGCGCCAAACTTTCAACGCTTATTTTAAACGAAGGCGCCGTTGGCGGGCAAATGGTACTTACAGAAGAAATAGCCAACTACCCGGGTGTGCCGGCTACAAAAGGGTACATGCTTGCCAACACCATGAAACAGCAGGCCAAAAGTTTCGGGTGCAAAATAAAATCGAATATAAAAATTGCCAGGTACCATCTCGATGGAGAAGTAAAAACTGTTGAGTTGGAAGATGGCCGGAGTTTTCAGTCCAGAAGTGTAATACTGACTCCGGGCGGAAGGCCGCGTTCGTTAAATATACATGGCGAAGAGCAGTTTAAGGGGAAAGGAATTTCGTACTGCGCAACATGCGACGGCGACTTTTTCACAGGAAAAGAAGTTGTAGTTGTAGGTGGTGGAAACTCGGCGCTGGAAGAAGCAGTGGCACTCACACAATACGCAACCAAAGTGACTATTGTTCACCAGTTTGACCATTTTCAGGCATTTAAACATGCGGTGGAAGAGGCTGAAAAAAATCCGAAAATTGAGTTTATTATGGAATCGGAGTTGCGCGGTTTTTACGGAAACAGTGTGTTGCAGAAAGTGGAAATGGAACACCTTCCTACCGGAAAAAGAAGTGAGTTGAAAACCGACGGAACCTTCATTTTTGCAGGGTACCAACCAAATACTGAAAGCCTCGAAGGATTGGTTTATCTGAATAATCGGAAAGAAATTGTAGTAGATGCCGAGATGAACACTAACCTTGAGGGTGTTTTTGCTGCCGGCGATTGCATTAACAAAAAATACCGGCAAGTGACTACAGCAGTTGCCGAAGGCACCATTGCTGCATTAAGTGCTGCCAAATTTCTTTCGGAAAAGAAAATGAAAAAGGAAGAAGTTCTGGAAGAAATACTTTGAACATATGCCAAAAATTATATTTTTGGAACAAAAATCATGATGAATAAAACCAGGTTCATAGTTTTCGCATTTGGCTTTTTGTTATCTCAACAGGTTTTTAGCCAGCTTTCAGTTGATGGTGAATTCCGTACGCGCAGCATTCTAAATCATGGGTACAAAGTTCCGGTGCAAGCATCGGCTGATGCTGTTTTGTCGGTGGACCAACGGTCGCGGCTAAATTTAACCTATGTCAATCAATGGTATTCGGCTCGTTTGGTTTTACAGGATGCACGTGTATGGGGATCCGACGATGCCTACAATCCAACCGGAGTAATGGGGAATACGGGCTCTTTTGGCATTTACGAAGCGTGGGTAGAGTTGAAACTGAAAGGGAAATCGAGCCTCAGGATCGGCCGCCAGGAATGGGAATACAACAACATGCGGATTCTTTCATTCAGAAACTGGTGGACCTCAGGTTTAAGCTACGATGGGCTGCTTTACAAAATGCACGATTTGGAAAACGGCTGGTTTATTGACATGGGCCTCTCTTATAACAATAACGGTACATTACACGGGGAAGTGAACAATTCGGATTGGACTGGAGAAAAGTTGAAAACACTCAATTTTATCAATTTCAAAAAAAACCACAGCAATATATTTTCAACCTCGGTTTTTTTCAGTCTTGCCGGTCGTGATTTCCCCGGTACCGGAAAAATTTTTGCTACAGGAACACATGGATTGATTCTGGATTACAACCAAAACTCCCATGCTGAAGCTGGAATATTTGGTGGCATTTCCGGCTATTTTCAGCATGGTACTGATTACAAAAAAGGGCCTGATGGCGATTACCGGAATATTTCGGCATATTTTATTACAGGTGAAATCGGATACCGGGCCCCCGGAAAAAAATGGGAATTTTCGGCAGGTTCTGATCTCATTTCAGGGCATGATTTCACCAAAACCGATGAAAAATACTCCAATACAAAACACAGTTTCGATTTATTGTATGGCGCCTGTTTCCCTTTTTACGGAGGAAGTCTGAACCATTTTATTCAGCAGGAC
>JAZBNQ010000439.1:0-8877 GCA_036350775.1 Mariniphaga sp. | reverse complement strand
CCGATGAATATTTATCCATTGCTGATTTAAAATTATCAAATAGTCGTTATGAAAAACAATGCAAAATTTTTAATGTTTATCAAAAAGTTCGCAATTCAAATACAAATTTAACTTTTATTGAATTAGCCCGAAATTAATGCATTCTTTTTTACAAAAGCGGGGACATCAAAAAAAGGATGGAGTGGAATCAGTTGGAAGTTATTACCTGTCCTTTTTCGCGATATAAATCGATTTTTCCGTCGAGCAGAACTGCAATAACAGTAACCTGCTCATCCAAAACTTTTTCAGGGACATCAATGTAAACAATACCGGGCACACTGCTCCAGTATTGTTTCATTTTTATGTCCCAGTTCAGTTTTGTGCCGTTGCCAACCACCCAAATCCGGTTAATTTTGTTTTTTAGTCCTTTAATCATTAAAGGACCGTTGGGTTTATGGGGCACAAACAAATACAAAATATCACCTGATTTATTGAGCGCAGTTGGCCCATAAAAATGCTCTGCAGGGATTCCTGCATGCGAACCGTATATCGCCTCGCTGTGTTTTTTGGTCCAGCGACCCAATTCTTTCAGAATATTTTCCTGTGCGGCAGGAATGGTTCCGTCTGCTTTTGGACCGATATCCAGCAGTAAATTACCGCCCATACTAATCACATCTGTAAAAATGCGAATTACCTGGTTGGGCGTTTTGTAATTGGAATCGTTGTGCTGAAAGCCCCAACTGTCATTCATGGTCATGCACAATTCCCAGTACCGATCATCAGGCCGGGTAACTGGTAAACCCTGTTCCGGGGTGGCATAATCGCCATATCCCTGGATCCGGCTGTTCAGAATTACGTTTTTATTGTGGGCTCGCAGCATTTCGCTTAATGCTTTGGCTTTCCATTTTTCAGCCGACTGCTCCCAATCGCCGTCAAACCAAAATAAATCGGGTTGAAATTTTTTAGAAAGCTCTTCCAACTGGCAAAAATTAAAATCAACAAAACGGTTCCATTTAACGGAGTCGTTTTCGTATCGTTTAATCTCTCTTGTTTTGTTTGGATAATCGGGATGCGACCAGTCGAGCAGGGAAAAATAAAGTCCTGCTTTCAAATTCCGCTTTCGCAGTGCCTTTACAAATGGCTGAACCAAATCTTTTTGTGCCGGAGTTTTTTTCACTACACTCAAATCGTTACATCGGGTATCCCAAAGTGCAACTCCATCATGGTGCTTGGTTGTCAAGACTGCATATTTTGCACCGCTTCCGGCAATTAGTTCTGCCCACTTTTCCGGATTGTATTTTTCGGCTGTAAATCCACCGAGTTGGTTCATGTAGTCGTCATACGAAATATAATTGTTGAAAAACGACCAGCTTTCATCAATTCCGTTTACCGCGTAAATTCCCCAATGAATAAAAATCCCCAGTTTGGCATCTTCAAACCACTGCATTCGTTGTTGTTTTTCTTCAGAAATATTCTGGGCAAATAATTGAAAAGCAATGCCCAGTAAGGCAACTGCGAATAGAATTTTTTTCATGAATAATTATTTATTCGAACGAATAGTGCTTTTTTATTTTGGACTGAATATCCCAAACACATTCCAGACCTGCCGGAAAAATAAGGTAATCTCCGGGTTTAACGGTAAGAGCATCGAACTCTGAAACAATGTTTGCTTCGCCTTCAATAATATAGCAATGTTCAGTTTTATCGTAGTACCAGTCAAATTTATCCTCATCGTGCTCCCAAACCGGCCAGTTAAAAACACCAGCTTCTTCCAGTTCTTCCTGGTCAGGTTGTTCAATTTCTATTCTCATCGTTTTGCGTTTCTGCAAAAATAAAAAAGAAACCTTTTCAGGTCACTCCTATATGCAAATAAAATTGTCATTTCAACACAAAACACATAAAATCAGCACTTAAAAACACAAAAATAAATTCATTTAAAAACTTATTCGTAACCATTTTGTTTAAAATTCCTAAAATAACACCATGAGCGAATTTTGGAACGAACGATATGCATTGCAGGAATATGTGTACGGCACAGAACCCAATGTTTTTTTTAAGGATCAAATCAAAAAAATTTCACCGGGCAAGATTCTTTTCCCTGCCGAAGGAGAAGGCCGAAATGCAGTTTATGCAGCCAAACTGGGATGGGATGTTTATGCTTACGACAGCAGCACGAAAGCCAAAAAGAAAGCTGAATTACTGGCTAAAGGAAATTCCGTTGAAATAAACTACAATGTTTATGATATGGAAACTGCTGATTATCCTTTGGAATTTTTTGATTGTATCGTTTTAATATTTGCTCACTTTCACCCTTTCGAAAGAAATTTTTTTCATAACAAACTGGTTTCTTTTTTAAAACCAGGCGGCACCATTATTCTTGAGGGATTTTCAAAGAAGCAAATGCAATTTAATTCAGGCGGCCCCCGAAATTTAGAGATGCTTTTTTCTGCTGATGAAATTCAGAATGATTTCAACCTTTTATTGAAAACAGAGCTGGAAGAAACTGAAACAGTTCTGGATGAGGGAAGATTTCACCAGGGGCCAGCATCAGTTATCAGAATGATCGGTAAAAAATAGCTTGTTTTTATTATTTTAGCCCCTTCATTTTTAAAACCAACGCTTTTGAAAACCAGGTTTATCCTGTTATGGATATTTATATTGTTCATACAAACTGTATTTGCACAACCTGTAATTCAGGCTGTAAGAATTGATACCCCTCCATACATAGACGGAAATGTGATTGAAGAAGTTTGGGATGAAGCTTATAAAGTTAGCGATTTTTACCAGCGCGAACCCAATTTAGGTGCCCCGGTTTCTCAAAAAACCGAATTTTTGGTTTGTTACGATGAGCACAACATTTATTTTGCTGTTAAATGCTGGGACGATCCTGAAAAAGTTACAGCAAAAGAAATGGCACGCGATGTAAGCCTGAGTAACGACGACCGAATACAGATTATATTGGATACTTACCTCGATAAACGAAACGGTTACTGGTTTCAGATTGGCCCGCGTGGTTCAATTGGCGATGCGCTTATAAGCGAAAATGGTGCAGCCTTTAACAAAGAATGGGATGGCTTATGGACAGGGAAAGCCAGTATTAAAGATTACGGCTGGGAAGCCGAAGTGGCTATTCCGTTCAAATCACTGGGCTTCGAAAAATCAAACACGGAATGGGGGATTAAATACATCAGGCACATTGTTAGTAATATTGAATCTTCATACTGGCCCGAGGCAAACCTGAATACCCATAAATTCCAGGTTTCCGATGCCGGGATTCTGGAAGGCATTGAAGAAATTACCCAGGGTATCGGACTTGATATTTCACCCTACCTGGTTACCGGCCTTGATATAAAAAAGGGAGAAAAAGGTGATCCCAAACTAACCGGAGGAGTTGACCTTTTTTACCAAATTACACCCAGCCTGCGCTCGTCGCTTACCATAAATACCGATTTTGCCGAAACAGAAGTGGATGACCGCCAAATTAATCTTACCCGGTTTAGCCTTCATTTCCCCGAAAAACGGGATTTCTTTTTGAACGGAGCAAACTATTTTCAGTTTGGCATTGAAGGAGATCGCTCAAGCCCGGTTTCAAAAAGAATTATTCCTTTTTTCTCGCGAAGAATGGGTTTGGATGAACAAGGATTACCTATTCCAATAAATTATGGAGGAAAACTTACAGGACAATACAAAAACTGGAACATAGGTCTTCTTCACATGAATGATGATCGCCCCGGGGGGAATAATAATTTTTCGGTAATGCGCCTGTCGCACAACCTGGGAAAACAATCATCGGTGGGAATTATCGGCACCCATGGAAATGCCCTGGCCGATTCTTCAAACATGCTGGCCGGCGCCGACCTGAGGCTTTCCACTTCAACTTTCCAGGGAAATAAAAATATTACATTCGCTTTGTTTGGTTTAAAATCGAATACCCGGAATATGGAAGGTGACAACGGAGCCTGGGGCGCTCAGTTTTCATATCCAAATGATTTGATAAAAGCCCGGCTGGGGCATCACCAAATAGGAAAAAACTTTGTTGCCGGAATGGGTTTTGTACCCCGCACCAACATAAATGAAACCTACGGAGAACTTGAGTTTGGACCGCGACCTAATAAATGGGGAATAATGCAAATTCAATTTGGTGCTATGTTTAATTATATTCAAAATCTGGAAAGCAAAAACCGCGAATCCAGCGAGATCATATTTAAACCGTTGGGGTTCCGTTTTTTTTCTGGAGAAGAAATCAGCTATTCTATTTTAAATCAATATGAATTTCTTTACGCTGATTTTAATATTTTCCGGAACATTACCATTGGAAAAAAAGATTATGAATGGTGGCGACATCAAATTGATCTGAAAACCAAGGGTGCCCGTAATGTGTGGGGAGAAGCAACTTACAGTTTTGGCCGGTTTTATAACGGAACACGTGAAGACATCATTCTGAAAGGCAACTGGAAAGTAGCCGTACCTTTTTTCTTTGGCGGGTCTTTTATTCAAAACCATGTTGAACTTCCGGATGGAAATTTTACCGCAAACATTTACCAGTTGAACGCCAATATTTTGGTTAGCCCTGAAATTACATTGTATAATTTTGTACAATACGACAATGCGAGCAAAAATGCTGGCTGGCAATCACGTTTTCAATGGATATTAAAACCCGGTAACGAAATTATAATTGCCTGGAATACCAAGTTCTTAAAAAAAGATGGGCCGTTTTTTATGGATGAAAGTGCCTTGAGGTTAAAATTGAAATACAATATCAGATTCTGATAAATAAAATAAATCCACGTTTAACCCGTTTTTATTTAAAATCTTCATGTAAAAATCAAAACTTTTATTCCGGGTAAGCGTAAAAAATGGTGGTTAATAGCCTGTCAAAACTATATTACCAGTTTCCAAATCAAAATTGAAAGACATAAACGTTCTAATATTAAATTAGTTGCATAAAAACTGGATATGAATTAAAAAATGATTTGTAATTTTGGAATGTAATAAGTATTTGCTATACTTGCAGCCGAATTTCAACAAATTCTCGTCTCCATTTTATTTGTTCCAAATAGATTATCAAAATAAGTTTTAATCAGGATAAGAGAATAATAACATTTATACAATGTACGACATTTTAGAATTGAATAAAAAGCTCGTCCCTGAATTGCGTGATATTGCAAAGGGACTAAACATTAAACGCGTAGAATCTTATAAAAAGCAAGACCTTATTTATAAGATTCTTGATACGCAAGCCATTCAGGAAGCAGAAAAAAAAGTAAAAAAGGATAATCCGAAAGGTCAAAACGATCAGAAAAAGGAAGAACGTTCGACTTTCAAGAATTTTTTGCGAAAAAAACAAGAGACCCAAAAGGACAGTGAGACCCAAAAAGATAAAAATACTCGTCGTGGCAGAAGACCACGCCGCGACAGAGTTGAACCGGTAACAAAAAACGACCGGATTGAGGCACTGGGTAAAAAACCAGATGTTGCAGATAGTTCTGTTGAAACCAGGCAGGATCAGATTAAAGCCATTATACAGGGGTTTAGCGAAAAATCAAAAAATGCAAAAACCGACGACAAAACTAAAAAGCAGGATACTCAGCAACCCAAAACAGAAAAGGCTGAATCAACCGGTGAAAAAGACCAGGAAAAGAAAAAAGAGAATCAAAAACCGATCATAAAAAAAGCTGACCAAACTGAACAAAAGCCTGCCGAAGAAGAAAATATGCAACAGACCAACAATGAGCAGGAAAAGAAAAAATTCCATAAAAAAGATTATAAAGAGCAAAAACCTTATCAGCATAAACAACAAAACGGGAATCAACCTTCAGGCAAAGGAAATAACAGCAAATTTTACGAGTTTGACGGCATAGTAACCAATACAGGTGTTTTGGAAATTTTGCAGGATGGTTATGGATTTCTTCGTTCCTCAGATTTTAATTACCTGAATTCCCCCGACGATGTTTATGTTTCACAATCGCAAATAAAACTGTTTGGGTTAAAAACCGGAGATACTGTTACCGGCACTGTGAGACCACCCAAAGAAGGAGAAAAATATTTTCCGCTTATTAAAGTTTTGGAAATTAACGGAAGAAGTCCGCAGTACATTCGCGACCGTGTGCCTTTCGACCACCTGACTCCTCTTTTCCCCGAAGAAAAATTTGAACTGACCGGAAACGGACATGATAACATTTCCACAAGGGTAGTTGATATGTTTGCACCCATTGGGAAAGGCCAGCGTGGATTAATAGTGGCACAACCCAAAACCGGTAAAACCGTTTTGCTGAAAGAAATTGCAAATGCCATTGCAGCCAACAACCCTGAAGTTTACATGATTGTGCTGCTGATTGATGAGCGCCCTGAAGAAGTTACAGATATGGCGCGGAGTGTAAATGCAGAAGTGGTTGCCTCAACTTTTGATGAACCGGCCGATAAACATGTAAAAGTTGCCAATATTGTTTTGGAAAAAGCAAAACGACTGGTTGAATGTGGTCACGATGTAGTTATTCTGCTCGACTCCATTACCCGCTTGGCACGAGCTTACAATACTGTGCAGCCAGCATCAGGAAAAGTTCTTTCCGGCGGTGTTGATGCAAATGCACTGCACAAACCAAAAAGGTTTTTTGGGGCTGCACGTAACATCGAAGAAGGTGGATCACTTACCATACTGGCTACTGCACTTACCGAAACCGGCTCGAAAATGGATGACGTTATTTTTGAAGAATTTAAAGGAACCGGCAATATGGAATTACAACTCGACCGGAAACTTTCAAACAAACGAATTTTCCCTTCAGTGGATATTCCGGCATCAAGCACACGTCGGGAAGATTTGCTTATCAAAAAAGAATTACTCGACAGACTTTGGGTATTGCGCCATTACCTTGGAGACATGAATTCACTGGAAGCTATGGAATTTATGAGAACAAGGCTCATGCGCTCCAATTCAATTGCAGAATTTCTGGCCTCCATGAACGACGGGTAAAAATTTAACATTACATACAACCAAGGAAAGCAGGCTAAAAACCTGCTTTTTTATTTTTATCAAATCTAAATTACACAAATTCTTTTTTACTGACATCTTCACATTACAGTTTCAGGCAAAAACTGTTATTTTTGCAAGAAAATTACATCTTGGAATATTTTCAAAATACACATAGAACTTTACTGGAAAGCACCCACCCAACATTTCGTAGGGAACTGCAAAAAACTATTGACTGGTCAGACCGGCTCATTTGCATCAAAGGAATCAGGGGTGTGGGCAAAACTACTTTTTTACTCGACTACCTGAAACAGAAATATCCGAATGATAATTCAGTCTTGTATGTTAATCTGAACAATTTTTATTTTACCCATCGAACAATAATTTCATTTGCCGATGAATTTGTTAAACGTGGCGGAAAAATTCTATTGCTTGACCAAATTCAAAAATACCCAAACTGGTCAAAAGAACTCAGACAATGCTACGACAGGCTGCCCGTTTTGAAAATAATTTTTACATCATCACCTGTATTACGCATCACCGAAGATAATCCAAATTTGAAGGGAATAGTCAAAGTAAATCATCTTGAAGGACTTTCATTTCGTGAATATTTAAATTACACCACACACAACAATTTCCCGGTTTATTCATTTACCGATGTTTTGAACAACCATATTGAAATTGCAAGCGAAATCGTGTCCAAAGTAAGGCCACTTGCCTATTTTGGCGAATACCTTAAAAATGGTTTTTACCCTTATTTTATTGACAATCCGAATTTTTATTCCAATCGCCTGCTTAAACATATAAACCTGGCTTTAGAGATTGATGTGCCCTATATTAATCAAATAGAGTTAAAATATTTGTCAAAACTCAGAAAGCTGTTGCATATCATAGCTTCAGAAACACCTTTTTCGCCAAATGTGAGTAAATTGGCGGCTGATATAAAAACATCGCGTGCAACGGTTATGAATTACCTTCGTTACCTTAAAAATGCGCGACTAATTCAGTTGCTTTATGCAAACGGAGGTGAAAACGAATTAAAAAAGCCGGACAAAGTGTATATGCAAAATACAAACCTGTTATATGCCATTGCACCCGAAAATATTGAAAAGGAGAATCTTAGACATACGTTCTTTTACAACCAGGTTGGTTACACTCAGCCAATTAACAGTTCGGTAAATGGCGATTTTTTAGTGAATGAAACCTGGAATTTTTTGGTGGGCGGACATAAAACAGAACCTGGCAACGGGCAATTTGCTGCGGCTGATATGATAGAAACCGGAAGCAATAACAAAATTCCCCTCTGGCTTTTTGGTTTTTTATATTAAAAACAATTCAATACGAAATATTAATTTTTTGAAACAAAGGAGAAAAATAATGGCAAAACAAAAAAAATTTATCACGTGTGACGGGAACTACGCTGCAGCTTACATGAGCTACATGTTTAGTGAAGTTGCTTGTATTTACCCAATTACGCCTTCGTCAACTATGGCCGAATATGTTGATGAGTGGGCAGCTTTTGGCAAAAAAAACATGTTTGGACGCCCAATTCGCCTGGCTGAAATGCAGAGCGAGGGAGGTGCTGCAGGAGCGGTGCATGGTGCACTTCAATCGGGTGCATTGGCCACCACTTACACTGCATCGCAGGGCTTACTGCTGATGATACCGAATATGTACAAAATTGCAGGAGAATTGCTTCCAACAGTTTTTCATGTAAGCGCTCGTGCAATTGCCGGACATGCTCTTTCTATATTTGGCGACCACAGCGATATTTATGCTGCCCGCCAAACCGGTTTTGCAATGCTTGCCTCTGGTTCGGTGCAGGAAGAAATGGATTTGGCCGGTGTGGCACATTTGGCAACACTTAAATCAAGAGTTCCGTTCCTGGCATTTTTCGATGGGTTCCGTACGTCTCACGAAGTTCAAAAAGT
>JAZBNQ010000438.1:0-2013 GCA_036350775.1 Mariniphaga sp. | reverse complement strand
TCCCTTATTTTTCCAACAAAAATCAATGTAATTTCCTTGTTGTAAAGGTCGCCCGAAAAATCAAAAATGTGAACTTCGATGCTGCGGTTGTCGGCATTTTTATTAAAAGTGGGCCGGGTGCCGATGTTCAGCATGCCACCGTATTTTTGACCGGAAATCATTACTTCTACAGCATAAACTCCGTAACCGGTAATGAGTTTGTGCGGATCGGAAGCTTCAATGTTCGCTGTGGGAAAACCCAGCTTTCGCCCAACACGCTCGCCTTCCACTACAGTTCCGTGCAGGGTGAACCGGTAGCCCAGAAATTTGTTGGCCAGCGCAACATTGCCATTCTCCAGTGCTTCCCTGATGTGGGTTGAACTCACATGCGCTTCATCCACCAGCAAAACATCCAGCTTTTCAATTTCGAAACCAAATTTTTCAGCGCAATTTTGCAGGTATTCAAATCCGCCTTCCCGGTTTTTCCCAAACCGGTGATCGTAGCCAACTACCAGGCAGTGGGTGTGCATTTTTTCCACCAGGATTTGTTCCACAAACTCAGAATAAGTGAGTTGTGAAAATTCTTTGGTAAAAGGAAAAATAATCAGGTGGTCGATTCCCGACCGGGCAAAAAGATCCTTTTTTTCATTCAGTGTGGTAAGTAATCTCAGGTTTGTTTCATGCGGGGCAATCACAAGCCTTGGGTGGGGATAAAAAGTAAATACAACCGACTCTCCTCCATGGCTCCGGGCAAAATCAATCAAACGGTTGAGCACTTTCTGATGCCCCATGTGTAACCCATCGAATGTGCCAATGGTTACCACCGGTTTGTGCGCTTTAAAACTGTTTATGTCGGTATGTATTTTCACGTAACTAAATTGACGGGCAACGAACATATAGTTTTTTCCTGAAATATCGGGCAATACATCCCGTAAAATTTTGTTATATGGCAATTCTTTAAATATTGTTATTTTCCTGAAATGTTATTTTTCAAACAGTGGAATTTGTTAATTTTACGGCCTTTAATTAAAAAATTACGATGAACTTCAGCAAATTACTCATAGCAGGAATTATTACAGGATTTTTGGCGACCAGTTGCAGTAAAAACGAAGGGAAATTTTCGGTGAGCGGAAAGATTACCCATGCCGAGGGCCAGACTTTATATCTTGAAGAACTGCAGGTTGCTTCAACAAAACCAATTGATTCTGTAAAAATTAATAAAAACGGCGAATTTGAATTTGCCGGGGAAACCCTTATTCCAACGTATTATTTGTTAAAATTTTCTGACAATAAATTTATTACCTTGTTGATCGATTCTGTTGAACAGGTGGTGGTTGAAGCTGATGCTGCCAATTTTGAACGGAGTTACCATATTGAGGGTTCAATGGGCTCGCTTCTGGTAAAAAACCTGAATGACCAGCTTTTGGAAACCCGCCGGAAACTGGATTCCATACAATCGTTGAATAATTTGTATCGCGGAAATCCGGATTACGAACAAATGAGGGTAGAATGGGATGCAGCCTACGACTCCATTAAACAGGCCCAGACTGAATTTTCCCAACAGTTTGTGATGAATAATCCATTCTCTATGGCCAGTGTTTTGGCATTGTATCAAAAGTTCGACGACCAGGAGTACGTAGTGAAAGATTTACATACCATGCGTGTTGCCGCTTCGGCATTGAATACCATTTATCCCAACTCGGGCCATGTTAAAGCGTTGTATCAGAACACGGTGCAATTGCTGCAGGAAGAGCAGAATGCAAAACTTCGGCAAATGATTCAGGAACAGGGCGAAAACAGTCCGGAAATAATTTTACCCAATCCCGATGGACAGGAAATTGCACTTTCATCATTGCGCGGTAAAGTAGTGCTGCTTCAGTTTTGGTCGGCACTCGACCGGAATTCACGCATATTAAATGAAGCACTGGTGGAAGCTTACCGGAAATACAAAAACAAAGGATTCGAAATTTACCAGGTAAGTGTTGACGATAACCGCGTGGAGTGGGTTGACGCCATTGATCAGGACCGATTGAC
>JAZBNQ010000437.1:0-2372 GCA_036350775.1 Mariniphaga sp. | reverse complement strand
CGGTTCAAATTCGAAAACATACTCCCAAAACTGGTTTCCGTTCCGGTTGCACCAATCCAGGATTTCAGCCATTTTCCGATGCGGATAAATATCAGAAGTTTCGGTTTTAGTGAAATCATCGGTAACGGCGCCACCGCCAATGCTGTAAGCAACCCATTCATCCATCAATTTATTTTGATGGCTAAATGCACTGAATTTCATGGCATTTGGATGTTTGGAAAGAAATTCATCCGGTTTCCACAAAATGGAAACGTTTGATTTTCCCATGGTTTCTTCAATGGCCTTGTCGGTTAAATGGCCTTTTCCTGTAGCTGCCAGACTTCCGTAAAGGGTAACTTCAAATTTTGTGGCAGTTTTGTTTTTGGTTAAAAACTTTTCTGCTGCCTTTTTGGGCCCCATGGTATGGCTGCTCGACGGCCCGTGGCCAATCCGGTATATTTCTTTAATCGATTCCACAGTTCATTAATTGACGGGGTGAAATTAGAATCTTTCAGCGAAAAAGCAGCGATTTCGGGACTAATTTGTATTTTAGCACTTCAATTGTTCAATTTCAAAATTTCAACCGGAAAAAAGACTACAAATGAGAAGATTTATCCTGTTATTTATAATTGCCGCTGTTGCGGCCTGTACAAATCCAACTGAAAAAAGTATAGAAATGCCTTATGCAAAATCAGATTTTGAAGGGGTAATTGACGGGAAAACCACCCGCATGTTTACCATGGAAAATGAGAACGGAATGGTTGTGACACTCACCAATTACGGTGCGAAAATTATTTCCATTTATGCACCCGACAAAAACGGGAATTTTGCCGATGTGCTGCTGGGATTCAATTCGCTTGCAGAATATCAGCAATATGGTGCGAGTCACGGAGCCGTGGTTGGGCCTTTTGCCAACCGCATTGCCAATGCACAGTTTACCATCGATGATGTAACCTACCAATTGCCTGTAAACAATGGCGAAGCCAGTCTGCACTCTGGTCCCGACAGTTGGTACCGTAAAGTTTGGGATTACGAAAAAAATGGAAATGTTACTTCATTTACACTTGAAAGTCCTGACGGTGAATTTGGATTTCCGGGAAATAAAAAGGCAAAGGTAACCTACACACTAACTGACGATAACGAATTAAAAATTGATTATGAGGTTACTACTGACAAGCCAACTCATATTAATCTTACCAACCACAGCTATTTCAATTTGAGGGGAGAAGGAAACGGCGATATTGTGGGCCATGTGTTAGTAATAAATGCGGATAAATCGACTCCTGTTGATGAAAACATGATTCCAACCGGAGAAATTGTGGATATTCGGGGAACAGCGCTTGATTTTACTTCGCCACATTCCATTGGCGAACGCATTGATGCTGATCATCCCCAGCTCAAATTCGGATCAGGTTACGACTTTAACTATGTAATTAATAAAGAACCCGGCGAACTGGCTTTTGCAGCTAGTGCTTTTGAACCCGAAAGCGGCAGGTACATGGAAGTTTTTACCACTGAGCCCGGTGTTCAGCTTTATACGGGAAACCACCTTAAAGGAACTGAAATTGGCAACAGTGGCGTGGCTTACGGGCCCCGCACCGGATTTTGCCTGGAAACCCAGCATTTTCCAAACAGTCCGAACCAGCCCAACTTCCCTTCAACATTGCTTCAACCCGATGAGGTTTATAATTCAACCACCATTTATAAATTTTCGGTGAAACAGTAGTTTTAAATAGGGAACATTGAATACATCGAACCTGTGATATTCGGAATATTTAATTTATGTTTTGTTTAATATCTAACTGTATAGTGTTAATCATAGAGAAATTCTGCCCGGGAAACTGAAATTTTTATACTTTCGCTGCAATATTTATTCTGTTGCAGATTAAATCACAGCGTGTTTTTATGCAGAAAAAAGTTGTAGTCATAACAGGTGCTTCTTCAGGAATTGGAAAAGCACTGTCCGAAAAATATGCACATGAAGGGTGGAGCCTGGTTTTGGCAGCTCGCCGGATAGACCGTTTGGAGCTGTTGAAAAACGAGCTGGATCAAACTGAAATTCTGTCTGTTGAAACCGATGTTTCCCGCGAGTCTGACTGCAAAGTACTGATTGAAAAAGCAATAGAAAAATTCGGAAAAATAGACGTTTTAATCAATAACGCAGGCATTTCCATGCGGGCACTTTTTAACCAGACCGATCTGGATGTCATGCAAAAAATTATGGATGTGAATTATTGGGGAACAGTTTATTGTACCAAATTTGCTCTTCCACATCTTTTAAAATCAAAAGGTTCACTGGTTGGTGTTATTTCGGTTGGCGGTTACATCGGTCTTCCCGGCCGCAGCGGTTATTCTGCATCAAAATTTGCTGTTCGCGGCTTTCTTCAAACCAT
>JAZBNQ010000436.1:0-2320 GCA_036350775.1 Mariniphaga sp. | reverse complement strand
TGTCATTGTTTCAAATCGAATTTTATTGCGAATGAATAAATCGAAATATGTATTTTTAAGATTTTTATCGTCATTAATTTGAAACCAAATAAAGATTTCATCTCATGAAAAAAGCATTCTTTCTGATTCCGGCCACAGTTTTTTTGTTTACAGCATGTCAAAATCAGCAAAAACAGGAAACGGAGCCACAAAAGCCCAACATCGTTTACATTCTGGCCGATGACCTCGGTTACGGCGATTTAAGTTGCTACGGACAGGAACTGTTTTCCACACCCAACATCGACAACCTGGCAGAAAGCGGATTGAAATTCACCCAGCACTACTCGGGTTCCACCGTTTGTGCCCCGTCGCGCTCCTCATTAATGACCGGAAAACACACCGGCCACACGTTCATTCGCGGCAACAAGGAGTGGAAACCGGAAGGCCAGTACCCGCTGGAAGCTGAAGCAGTTACGCTGGCTGAAGTTTTACAGGAAGCTGGGTACGTTACCGGCGCATTTGGCAAATGGGGACTTGGATATCCCGGTTCTGAAGGTGACCCCAACAACCAGGGTTTCGATGAATTTTACGGATACAACTGCCAGCGGCTGGCACATAACTACTATCCCGGCCATTTGTGGGACAATCAGGAAAAAGTGGTTCTGGAAGAAAACAGCGGCGATAATTTCGCCATTTATGCGCCCGAGCTAATTCAACAAAGGGCACTGCAATTTCTGGAAAAAAACAGGGACAAACCTTTTTTCATGTTCTATCCAAATGTAATTCCACATGCTGAATTGCTTCTTCCGGAAGAAAACCTTGCCGAATTCAGGGGAAAATTTCTACCCGAAAAAGAGTTTAAAGGCGCAGAACCCGGCGACCCGGGATTTCGCGAAGGTCCTTACGGAACGCAGCCCGAAAGCCACGCAGCTTTTGCAGCCATGGTTACCCTGCTCGACAGGCAGGTGGGCGAAGTGGTTACAAAACTCAAGGAGCTGGGCATTTACGAAAACACCATCATCATGTTTACTTCCGACAATGGCCCCCACATGGAAGGCGGCGCTGATCCGGATTATTTCGACAGCAACGGCCCGTTAAAAGGATACAAACGTGATCTGTACGAAGGGGGAATCCGCGTGCCGATGATTGCTGTTTGGGACGGAAAAACAGAAGCCGGCACAGAAACCGACCACCCTTCAGCCTTTTGGGATGTTTTTCCTACAATTGCTGAAATCACGGGAGCCAAAATCCCTGAAAATACAGACGGAATTTCCTTTTTACCAACCTTGCTGGGAAATGAAAATGAACAGGAAAAACACGAATATTTGTACTGGGAGTTCCATGAACGCGGAGGGCGCCAGGCAGTGCGTAAAGGAGACTGGAAACTGGTAAAATACAATGTACTTGATCAGGAAAAAATTACCACCGAACTGTATAACCTTTCAACGGATTTGGGTGAGGAAAACAATGTGGCTGAACAGCATCCGGAAATTGTGAAAGTACTTTCGGAAATCATAAAAAATGCCCGCACCGAATCGGAAGTGTTTACTTTTGAATCGAGAGCATATTTGGAGTAAAAAAACATTAGCGTCATTCAACGCAATCAGCGGGCGATTATTATTTTCCCGCAGATTACGCAGATTAACGCTGAAATAAAAATATCATGAATAAAACAACTTTACTTCTTGGAGCCTCCCTTTTTCTGCTGGTTTCCTGCCAAAAAAAACAATCAGAACTACAACAAAAGCCCAACATCGTTTTCATCCTTGCCGATGATTTTGGCTACCACGACCTGAGTGTAATGGGAAGTGAATTCTATGAAACCCCCAACATCGATCGGATTGCCAATGAAGGAATGATTTTTACAGACGGGTATGCCGCATGCCAGGTTTGCAGTCCGTCGCGTGCCAGCATCATGTCCGGGAAATTTCCGGCGCGGCACGGCATAACCGACTGGATTGGCGCCCGCACCGGCGAAGAATGGCGCAAAGCCGGAAGGTTTAACAAATTGCTTCCACCCGAATATGTTCACAATTTACCGCACGAATATGTGACTTTGCCAGAGGCACTGAAAGAAGCCGGATACAAAACGTTTTTCGCCGGAAAATGGCACCTGGGCAGCGAAGGTTCCTGGCCCGAAGACCATGGTTTCGACATCAACAAAGGCGGCTGGGACAAGGGAAGTCCAATGGGTGGTTTTTATGCACCGTGGGAAAATCCGCGCCTGGAAAGTGGTCCCGATGGGGAAAGCCTGACCTTGCGACTGGCACACGAAACAGCAGATTTTTTAAAAGAATACAAAGACACCACGTTTTTTGCTTTCCTTTCATTTTACGCTGTT
>JAZBNQ010000435.1:0-4718 GCA_036350775.1 Mariniphaga sp. | reverse complement strand
TTTGGATTTTACCTCTAATCCATCCAGGTGAGATAGACGGGTTCTGATATCCTCCATTATTCCATCTGCCAGGCCTTGCATTTCATCATTACCTCCCAGGTTTTGTAAGGGCAATACAGCAATCGACTTTTCCACATCATTCGGTTGGTTAATTGGCAGTAAATACTTGGATGCAAAAAAAGCTAACACGACAATTAGAACAAAAACCAACAAGAGCCACTTTCTTCGCAAAATGGATTTATTTTTCATACCAACTTCACTGAAAGTAACTTTAGATTCCTGAACGTCGCTGTTTTCATTCTCTTTTTGAGCATACTCACCCGGAGAATATCCATAATGTTCATGAAAACGTTTTATAAAATACGATGGACTTCCAAAACCCACTTCATAAGCAATTTCTGCTACTGTCAAATTATTCTTCTTAATCAAATCCAGTGCTTTCTCCAAGCGGACTCTCCGGATAAACCGGCTACCGGATTCTCCCGTAAGTGCTTTTAACCGAAGATGAATATACGACCGGCTTTTCCCAAATTCCCTGGCCAGTTCACTAACTCCAAATTTTTCGTTGTTCAGGTTGGCTTCTATAATCGCGCTTAAGCGGTTAAGAAAACTCTGGTCATCATGGGAATTGATGTTCATGGTTTTTATTAGCTTACTTTAATCCATTTGACAATATAAATTACGGATAAATAAGGAGATAAACAATTTGATGTATTTATATAAAAACCCCTCCATACTTTTGAATCTCTTTTTCAGATTCTGAAAATGGAGGGGAAAACTGTTTATCCTGAGGAATCAAGATTAAATCAAATGAATTAGATTCCTAACAACAGTTTTATATATATCCATTACTTACAGTCTTTTCCTGATCCAATTAAGTTGGTTGGATCGGTTGCAGATGAACCTCCAACAACCTGATTAGCATTGTTTAATACTTCGCAGTTTGTTGAATTATCCAGTAAGATTGTAGCCCCTTCAGGATTGGATACTACCGCATTACATAAATTGTTGTTTTTAATTGACCAGTTATCCCCATCAAATCTCACTGCGATTCCTGACAGGCAATTTCCGGAAATGGCGTTGTTATAAGCTTGAACGTTTTTCATTTTGCCAGTTTCAATAGCATCCTTCGGGCTATTCACTTCAATTACGTTATTCTTTAATACAGATACTCCATTTTCCGGCATGGTAAAATTTAGTACCGGATTATTGGTATACAATTTTATCGCTGCTCCTGAGATATCCTTAAATGTATTGTTTATTATTACATAATTCGGCACCAAAAAGGAATAAACTGATTCCAGGCAGTTTTCTGCAACACAATTTTTTATATTAACAGTAGAACTTTCGCCACAAAACATATCTGATTCAATACCCCATTTGGCATTTTTAATACGAACGTTTTTTGCTTCAAAGTTACCGGTTGAATTACCAAAGGCTGCCAATCCTTTTCTAATACTATATCCACCTAACAGATATTGATCATCCATTTCACCTGTTATAACAAGGTTTTTAAATAAAACATTCAGATCAATTTTTCGTGATAACGTTAAATCCAAAACACCATCTATCGCATTAAGATCTTCGTAATACACGTTAATCGCCATAAGTGTATTATTTTCTTCAGGCACAGGTTTGGTTTTTTTTCGATAGTAGATATCACAGGGCTCATCAATTACTATTTTAAGATTGCAAACCGTAACAGTCCTCTCTTCGCTGTTAGCCTGATGTGGAAAACAAAGCATAGAATGGCCTGCATGCAAAGGAGGCCATTTTAAATCAGGGCAAGCGCTTCTGTCAAACACCATTCCCGGTGCAGTTTGAATGGTTGTTTCATCCATCCCTGAACCTTTTAACGTACCGTTAAAATCCCAGCAAACTATACTTTTATGAAGATAAAATAAGCCTTTTGCCAGTTGTACAGTTTCACCTGGAGTGGCATTCTGAATTGCATCATTAATATTGAACCAGTCTTCCTCTGCTTTGGTAAGTAAATCAGTTGCGGTACTGGGATAAACTTTCAGATAAGCTCCTTTTAGTTGTGCAGGAATTTCTTCCTGGAAAAAATCCTGGTCTTTTTGGCAACCTGCTATCATGGTAATGCAGACCACTAAAAACAAAAATTTTACGGGTGTTTTCATAATTGTAAATTTTAAAGTTTAAAATCGATTTTGGAATTTATTTAATCCATATACAAGTTCAGAATAAACAGCAGGCAAAACATAGTAACCATGTTGCCAAAACTTACAATTATGTTGCTATTGTTGCACTTATGTTGTTTGGATAGCAATTGGAAGAAATGTTATTTATTTTTTGGGATGGAAATAGGGTGTTAAACCAATTTCATCCACAATTTTAATAAAACGTGGATTGGCGTGAAGGAAATTAAAATCGGGATTAGTGCAAATGAGGTTAAAATAATGGTAGATTCTCATTTTTTCATCCATTACTTTTTCAAGCCAAAACACCGTTTCGTCTTCGTTATCCAAAATGGCATTCCACCAGGCAATAAAAAACGGATGTCCGTTCATCCCTTCCACAGCAATCGGGCTATTTTTATTCAACTCAATCAGCCAGTAAAATAATCCTTCAATTCCGGCTTGGTTAAAAGCAATCTGAATGTCGTTGGTATAATGGTCGGTGCCGGAGTAAATTTTGGCAATGCGCTGTAAATGTTGCATCATTTTTTCGCCTTCCCCCAATTTCGCATAATTTAGCACAAACAACCAATGATTGCTGCTAAAATTTGGATTATAGTCGTGTGCAATCGTACATGCCTCCAATGCTTCCTGGTATTTTTCTTCGAAATAATAAATCCATGAATTTAAATTCTGGACTACCCAAAAATAGGGTTCCAGCCTTAATGCGTGGTTAACTTGCTTCCTGGCTTCTTCAATCGGGCCGGTAATCATTAAAAACTGGGCGTACGCCTGGCGTGAGGTTGCAAAATTGGGGTTTAACCGAATGGAAGTTTGTAATTCTTTACCTCCCTCATCAAATTTTCGCTGTCCCCAAATTAGAAAAGTTCCCAAAACAGAATGCGCTTCGGCACATTCCGGGTCAATCTCCAAAGCTTTCAAACTGAACTCACGTCCTTTTAAAAATCCTTCGTTGGAACCCAAAAATCCCCATGCAGAAAGTTTAAGCCAGGCACTGGCAAGCCCGGCGTACGCTTCGGCAAAATTTTCATCTTCGGCAATTGCCTTTTCGTAATACTGAATACAATTCATTGCCCCAGCTTTGTTAAAACCGGAACGTTGCGGGCTGTTTGCTTTATGCAGTAAAGACCGGGCTTGTAAATAATAATCGTAAGCTTTATGGTTTTGAGTTGGTATTTTTTCAATCTGCTTTACTTCATTTTCAGAGAGTACAGCTTTCAGTTTCGATGCAACCTGCAGTGCAATTTCATCCTGAACACCAATCACATCTCCCATTTCCCTGTCGAAATTGGTTGACCACAAATGACCATCATCCTCAGCATCTATAAGTTGAACACTAATCCGTGTTTTGTTTTCATATTTTCGCACACTCCCCTCCAACACATAGTTCACTTTCATTTGCCGGGCAATTTCGCCAATTGTCATTTCACTTTCGCTAAATTGTTCTGACGAAGTTCGCGAAACAACCCGAAGCGAGGTTATCCAATACAGGTTATTGAGGATATCTTCGGTTATTCCTTCTGCAAAATACTGGTTATTTAAATCATTGGTTAAATTTTTAAACGGAAGTACAATTATGGACAATTCTTTATTTGGGTGAACAAAACGCCTCAATGAATTATCATCACCAGTAAAAAGAAAGTAAAAAAGCACGGCAATGCAAATTATGACAAATACTGCTGCAAAAACCTGCACTTTTTTCTTTCTTACTGATTTTTTATTGCTTCTAGCCAAAGCTGCCAGATCCAAATCTTCCGGCACTGAAAGGTTTTTCTTATCCATTTCATTTTCAGAAATATCATCAGAAAGAAAACGCTTTTTCATTTCCCCGGGCGGAAAACCAAAATATTCGTGGAAACACTTGCTAAAATAAGCGGGGCTGCCAAAACCTACTTCATAGGCAATTTCTGCCGCCGATTTTACTCCTGCGTGGAGCATTTCCATTGCCTTTTCCAGGCGAACTTTACGGATAAAATGACTAACAGAATGACCGGTCAAACCTTTTAACCGACGATGAACATAAGACCTATTCATCCCAAGTTCCTGAGCAAGTTCACTTACCCCAAACTTCTCGTTGCTCAGGTTGGCTTCAACAATTCCGGTTAACCTTTTTAAAAAAGCCTGTTCTTCAAGATTATAACTGGTCATTTTATTTTAAAGCAATGATTTACGGTCTGATTTAAAGTACAATAATTTACAACAAAATGGCGAGTTACACAATTTGGCCCGTGTATTTTTGTGTTTCTGCATTTTTAGAGAAACTCACTATTCAAATTGAACCTTTAAAAATTTCGGTGAAACAGAATTTGCGGCGCTTGCAATTATCTTCTATTTTTACAAAGTTCAAAAAAGAAATATATGCAGCCTTATTTCAACCAGCTTAAATCCCAATTGGAGGGCGATTTGTTCACCGACAATGTGCAGCGTGTGCTCTATTCCACTGATGCCTCGCAGTATAAAGAACTGCCGCTGGCGGTTACCCGTCCGAAAAACAGGGACGACATTCAGAAAATTATTGCTTTTGCGCGCGAAAACGGTACTTCGGTTATCCCGCGCGGC
>JAZBNQ010000434.1:0-6771 GCA_036350775.1 Mariniphaga sp. | reverse complement strand
TAAAAGGATAAATATAATTGTACGTTTCATTTTAGCTTATTTCAGACTACTAAAACGAAACGTACAATTCAATATTTTCGTGTTGAAGGTAAATTGAAATTATTCATTTCTTAAAAATGCATCCACTCCGCGGGCAGCTATTTTTCCGGCTTCGATGGCGTGAACAACCAGACTGGCACCTTTTTCGGCATCGCCGGCAGCGAATATTTTATCCACTGTGGTTTGTTTCATTTCGTTCACCTTCACATTTCCGCGCGGATCGTACTCCAGGCCCAGCGTCTCCAGCAATCCACTGTGCACGGGCTGGGTGAATCCCATAGAAAGCAGGACCAAGTCGGTGTCGATTACTTGGGTTGTACCTTCCACTTCATTCATAATCCAGCGTCCGTTTTCGTCTTTCGACCACTCCACCTGCACCACTTCAGTTTGTTTTACCTTGCCGTTTTCACCAATAAACCTTTTGGTGGAAAGGCTCCAGCGGCGTTCGCAACCTTCCTCATGCGAGCTGGAAGAACGCAAGGTATTGGGCCAGTAAGGCCACGGATTGTTGTTTTCCCGTTTTTCGGGCGGTTTGGGCAGAATTTCAATCTGGGTAACCGATTTGGCCTGCTGACGGTTGGAAGTTCCCACGCAGTCGGAACCGGTATCGCCGCCACCAATCACCAAAACATGTTTGTCTTTAGCCGAAATCCGTTTTTTAGCCGGAATGGTTTTTCCTGCCACCACTTTATTTTGCTGGGTCAGGAAATCCATAGCAAAATGAACGCCGTCCAAATCGCGGCCTTCAACCGGCAAATCGCGGGGTTGCTCTGCGCCCACAGCCAGTAAAACGGCATCATATTGTTCGAGCAATTCATCTTTTGTAATATCAACGCCAACGGTTACATTGGTTTTGAAATCCATTCCTTCATCCACAAACAATTCCAGCCGGCGGTCAATAACCCGCTTATTTAGTTTGAAATCAGGTATTCCGTAGCGCAGCAACCCGCCAATGGCATCGTTTTTTTCGAAAACCGTAATGTGGTGTCCGGCACGGTTTAACAAATCGGCAGCCGACAATCCGGCCGGACCGGAACCAATAACAGCCACTTTTTTTCCTGTCCGGAATTTTGGCGGGTTGGCTTTAATAATTCCCGCCTCGAATGCCTGTTCAACGGTTGAACATTCATTTTCACGTATCGTAACCGGTTCTTCGTGAATGGCCAGCACGCATGATTTTTCGCAGGGCGCCGGGCAAACCCGTCCTGTAATTTCGGGGAAGCTGTTGGTCGAATGTAAAATATAATAGGCCTCTTCCAGGTTGTCGCGGTAAAGCGCATCCTGCCATTCGGGAATTTTACTCCCAACGGGGCATCCCCAGTTGCAAAACGGAACACCACAATCCATACACCTGGCGGCCTGAAGTTTCCTATCTTTTTTATTTAGTGTTTGCTCCACTTCGCCGTAATCGAAAACCCGCTCCTTTGCAGGCCGGTAACCGGCTTCAACACGTGGAACATTCATAAATCCTCTTGGATCTCCCATATCTTATTGTTGTTATTTTCAATTTAAATCTCTGTTAATTCAAAGTAATTTTTCATTCTCTTAAATCCCCTTCTCTTGGAGGGGTTGGGGGAGGCTCTTACTCATGCCTTGATGGATCATCTTCAGTAAGCTGCAATTTCTTTTGCAATTCCTGAATTTTTTGTTCCTCCAACACTTTTTTATATTCAAATGGAATCACTTTAACGAATTTGTGCAGATACTCTTCCCAGTTGGTTAGAATTTTTGCAGCCAATGTACTTTGCGTGTAAAGCAAATGATTATTAATGAGCGTTTGCAATTCGTTAATGTCTGATTTATCCTCAACCGGAAGAAGTTCAACCAGTCCTTTGTTACAAAAATAATCGAAGTTTCCTGTTTCATCCAGTACATAAGCAATTCCGCCACTCATTCCGGCTGCAAAGTTTTTCCCGGTTTTTCCAAGCACAACCACGCGGCCGCCTGTCATGTATTCGCAACAATGATCGCCAGCGCCTTCCACCACCGCATTTGCACCGGAATTTCTTACACAGAATCTTTCTCCGGCAACTCCCCGAATATAGGCTTCACCTCGCGTTGCACCATAAAATGAAGTGTTTCCGATGATGATGTTTTCTTCTGGTTTAAAAGTAGTTCCAACAGGCGGAACCACTACAATTTTTCCACCTGAAAGTCCTTTGCCAATGTAGTCATTGGAATCTCCTTCGAGCCTGAAATTAATTCCTTTTACCAGGAATGCCCCAAAACTTTGACCGGCTGTTCCGTGGAACGTGCAGTTGATGGTATCATCGGGTAAACCTTCTTCGCCATAAAGTTTTGATATTTCTCCTGAAAGCATGGCGCCAGTAGTGCGGTCCACATTTACAATCGGATGTGAAATCCAGACTTTTTCTGCACCGCGAATGGCTTTTCGGGCTTCTTTTATCAGATCCAAATCGATATGGCCTTTCGTTGGTCGGGTATTCAAATGCGTATTATGAATAGGCACATTTTTCGCTTGTTTTGGCATGTACAATAGCCGCGAAAAGTCTATATTCTTCATTTTCCATCCAGCACCTCCTTCTTTCGGATTTACCACTTCCTGATCCACCTCAAGCAAATCGGTACGGCCAACAATATCGTCAAACCGGGTGAAACCCATTTCGGCCAAATATTCCCGGATTTCGCGTGCCACAAACCTGAAATAGTTGATGGTGTATTCCGCTTTTCCGATAAACCGTTTGCGCAGTTGTTCATCTTGCGTGGCTATTCCTGCCGGGCAGGTGTTCATGTGGCATTTGCGCATCATAACACACCCGAGCACAATAAGTGCAGCAGTTGAAAAACCGAATTCTTCGCCACCCAAACAAGCCAGGGTAACTACATCGCGTCCGGTTTTAATTTGTCCATCCACCTGAAGTTTTACCCTGCCACGAAGGTTGTTCAGAACCAGCGTTTGCTGTGTTTCTGCAATTCCCAGTTCAACCGGTAACCCGGCATGTTTAATTGAACTTGCAGGGCTGGCACCGGTTCCGCCTTCGGTTCCGGCAATTACAATAACATCTGAAAAGGCTTTGGCAACTCCGGCTGCAACGGTTCCTACGCCGTCTTCAGAAACGAGTTTAACCGATACTTTGGCGTTGGGATTTACAATTTTCAGGTCGTAAATAAGCTGGGCCAAATCTTCGATAGAATAAATATCGTGATGCGGAGGAGGGGAAATCAAAGTAATTCCGGGAGTGGAGTTTCGTGTTTTTGCGATGATTTTATTTACCTTGTACCCCGGCAACTGGCCCCCCTCGCCCGGCTTGGCGCCCTGTGCGATTTTAATCTGCAACTCTTCGGCATTCACCAGGTAATTATTGGTTACACCAAATCTCCCTGAAGCAACCTGCTTGATTTTACTGTTTCGCAGCGTTCCAAATCGTGCGGGATCTTCGCCGCCCTCGCCTGTGTTACTCCTGCCACCTATCGTATTCATGGTAATAGCAAGTGCCTCGTGGGTTTCAATACTTATTGAACCGTACGACATGGCGCCGGTAACAAACCGTTTCATTATTTCTTCTTCCGACTCTACCTGGTCCAGCGGAATCGGGTTTCTTTTCAGGTTAAAACACCCACGGATAAATGCCGGACGTTTGTTCTGCTTGTCAACCAGTGCACTGAATTCTTTGAATTTCGCGTAATCATTGGTGCGGGTTGCCCATTGTATAAGCCCAATTGACTCAGGATTCCATGCATGATGTATCCCGTTTCTGCGCCATGCATAATTTCCATCATTTTCAAACCGGAATGGTTCGGGTGTGACTTCTTTTTCATAGGCTTTCTCGTGGAACATCAAAGCTTCTCTGTAAATTTCTTCCAGGCCAACACCTCCAATTTTAGAGGCCGTTCCGGTAAAATATTTATCAATCAGATCTTTGCTTACTCCAATCGACTCAAAAATTTGTGCTCCATGATAACTGCGCAAGGTGGAAATACCCATTTTCGAGAAAACTTTCAACAGGCCTTTATCGATGGCTTTAATATAGTTTTTCCGGGCCTCCTTGTATTCCAGATCAATTTTTCCGTCTTTCACCAGTTGATCTATAGCTGCAAATGCCAGATAAGGATTAATTACACTGGCTCCGTAACCCAAAAGCAATGCAAAATGATGCACTTCGCGAGGTTCGCCGGTTTCGACAATTAAACCCACCTGCATTCTTTTTTGTTTTTTTATGAGGTGGTGATGAACCGCTGCAACTGCCAGTAAAGATGGAAAAGGAGCATACCCTTTACTGATATTCCGGTCACTCAGAATAATATAATTTCTTTGGGTGTCCACTGCATTTTCTGCTTCGGAAAGCATTTTCTCCAGGGCGGCTTCAAATCCCTTAACGCCTTTATCCACAGGGAAAACCATAGGAATAACCTTGTGGCTGAACATCTCATCTTTTAGGTCTTTTATTTTTCCCAAATCTGTATTGGTAAGCAAAGGCCCAAAAAATTTGATTAGTTTACAATGCTCCGGATTTTCTGCTAAAATATTGGAATGAAGAGAGCCGATATAGTTTGTAAGCGCCATAACCAGCCCTTCTCTGATGGGGTCGATAGCCGGGTTGGTAACCTGTGCAAACATCTGTTTAAAGTATTCGAAAAACCGGCGGGGTTTTTCATTGAATACTGCAAGTGGAACATCGTTTCCCATCGAATTTGTTGGTTCAGCAGCATTTATGCACATGGGCTGAATCAACTCATACATGTCTTCTTTGGAGTATCCAAACTCTTTGGCATACATTTCAAAATTATCGATGGTGGAAGGTACCCGGTGTTTCACTTTAATATCGTCCATCAACAACCGGTTCTCCTTTAGCCACATTTGGTAAGGATTGCGGTGACTCAATTGGTCTTTTACCTCCTCGTCGGGAATAATAATTCCCAGTTGGGTGTCAACAAGCAAAATTTTTCCCGGCCGCAAACGACCTTTCTCTTTAATTTCTTCGGGGTTAAAAATTTGTACGCCTACTTCGGACCCCATAACAATGAGATCGTTTTTGGTAATGACGAAACGAGAGGGACGTAAACCATTTCTATCCAATGTGCCGCCAATGTACCGCCCATCGGAAAATACCATAGAAGCCGGACCGTCCCAGGGTTCCATTATGGTAGAGTGGTACTCGTAAAACGCTTTTAAACTATCAGGTATGGGGTTTTTTTCGTTGAACGATTCGGGAATCATCATACAAAGCGAGTGCGGTAACGTGCGTCCGGTCATGTGTAAAAATTCCAGTACATTATCGAACGAGGCAGAATCGGATTTGCCCGGCACAATTACAGGAAGCAGTTTTTTAAGGTCTTCGCCAAAAACTTCCGATTTCATCAGCGCTTCACGGGCCTGCATCCAAAGGCGGTTTCCTTTTATGGTGTTAATTTCGCCGTTGTGTGCCACAATGCGGAACGGCTGAGCCAAATCCCATGTGGGGAAAGTGTTGGTACTGAAACGAGAATGAACCAATGCAATGGCACTTTTAAATTTCTCGCTTTTAAAATCGAGGTAATAATCGCGCAATTGTTCGGGTGTGAACATCCCTTTGTAAACGATTATTTTGGCTGAAAAACTGGGCTGGTAAAAACTGTCTTTATATTTCAGGTTTGAATCCCTAATCTCTTTTTCGGCCAGTTTTCTTACAACATATAATTTGCGCTCCAGATCGTCTTTTTCGAGGTTTGCTTTTACAAATACCTGCTTAATGGCAGGTTCGGTAGTTTTAGCAATTTCACCTGGAGCCGAATGATCAACCGGCACATCACGGTAGCCAACCAACATTAATCCTTCGGCCTGAATATGTTTTGAAAGCACTTCGATACACAAATCCGCTTCCATTTCATCTTTGGGAAGAAAAATCAGTCCGGTGCCATACTTTCCAGGTTCGCCAACAGGCATTTTAAGTTCTTCTGTAATAAATTCATGCGGTATCTGCATCAAAATTCCTGCACCGTCTCCGGTAGAATTATCGGCACTTATTGCGCCGCGGTGGTCCATATTCAGTAATACCTCCAAACCCCGTCTGACTATATCGTGTGATGGCTTACCTTTTATATGGGCAACAAACCCAATCCCACAATTATCATGTTCGTTCTCCGGATTATAATATCCCTGCGCATCAGGTAATCTCATCTGTAGCATGTTCAAATCCTTTTTTTTAAATTGTCAAAAAATATCAAAAGCAATAATTTTATTCATTAAAGTATAAAACTGAAAGTAAATTTCAATTTTTTCTAACGAAATGAAATCAAAAATAATCATGGAATAGAAAAAATACAATTACATCTTTAAAAAATTGTGTTTCATAACATAGAATTAACCTATCCTGAACCAAGGTTTTATAGTGCTTTCAGGGCATAATTTCAGAATAAAACAGTTCATAAAATGATATAACTTAGTCAATCAACTTTTTAATTGCACCATTAATTTTTTTAAAATTAAAATTTTGAATCACTGCTTCTTTTTTTGCATTGATTTTATCGAGGCACAAATTGCCAATACTCCCTTCGTGAGTATGTTTTACAGTTCTTTTCGGCTGAAATTCACCTGCTTCAATTTTTTTCGCCACCAGGAGATAAGCTTCACGAAACGGAATGCCGTCAAGTACAAGTTTATTCACTTCTTCCACACTGAACAGGTAGTCGTATTTTGAATCGTCTAAAATGTTTTCGGTTACCTGCATTTTTTTCAACGCCAAATTGGCAACCGAAAGACAGTCGTGCAGTTCGGTAAAAAGCGGAATAAAC
>JAZBNQ010000433.1:0-3387 GCA_036350775.1 Mariniphaga sp. | reverse complement strand
GAAACGTCCCATTTTAAGCAAACAATAACTTCGTACAATGTATGCCGGAATGTTGTGTGGATTATTCGCCAGGCATTGGTCGTATAATTTTAAGGCTTCCGGATAATCTTCCGTCCGGTAATGAAAATAGGCCCGGTAAAACAGCGTTTCCTGCGAAAGCGGGTCAATGCTGTGCGCGATTTCCAAATGGTGTTTTGCTTTTTCGTTTTCACCCAAAATCATGTAAAGCATGGAAACGAACTGCTGCGCTTCCGGGTAATTCGACTTTAATTCGACCGACCGGAGACCGTGTTTAAACGCCTCCTGAAAATCAGCATTGTAGAAAAATGAGAAATTTGCCAACAAATAATGCACCCCTGAATGTTCAGGATTCAACGAATACGCTTTGTCCATGTATTTCCGTGATTTTTGCCAGGCTTCCTCGCGGGGCATCAATTCGGTTACGGCAAAAAAGCTCCAGGCATCAGCCAGCCCCACATACGAATCGGTGTGATTGGGATCAAGCTCAACCGCTTTTTCAAAAAATTCGATGGCTTTTCGTCCATCCACCGGATTCCACTTATTAAAATGAAAACGTCCTTTCAGGAAATATTCGTACGCTTCAATACTTTCAGTTTTCTTTTCCACCAGGCGATCCTGAATTTCAAGATGCCCGTATTGTTCGCGCAATTTTTCGGCAATGAGCAGACTTATCTCATCCTGGATTTCAAAAATATTTTCCAGTTTTCGGTCCCAGGTTTCCGACCAAAAATGAAAGTCTTCTTCGGCATGAATCAACTGTGCGGTAATTCTCACCGTATTGGCTGCCAGGCGAACACTGCCTTCCAAAATGGTAACCACATTAAGCTCTTGGGCAATTTGCCGGACTGGAATCTGTTTGTTTTTGAAATAAAAGGAAGACGTTCTGGAAGTGACCTTCAGTTGCTCAATCCGGGCAAGTGCATTAATAATTTCCTCGGTTATTCCATCGCTGAAATATTCGATGTCATCGCTGCCGCTCATATTTAAAAAAGGAAGTACGGCAATTGTTTTTTCTGTCGGTTTTAGTTTTTTCATTTAATTGCACCCATGCAATTGAACTGTTAAGATATGGAATTTTAACAGGAATTGAGCCCAAATGTTTATATAGCTTGAATTTAATATGTTAAAAATGAACATTAAATGAGCCCTTTTTTTTGAAGTGAACTTTTAATATGAATGTGCCAGTTTTGAAATTGATTTTCAATCCTAATCATTATTTTTTCGAATTCAGGTAAGTCCTTTACATTATCAAAAATTGGTTCAATGGGTAAAAATAATACTGTCCAGTAGAAAAACCCTTTTTCTTTTGAAAACAATTGAAGGTGTTTGATGGCATTTTCAGTTTCCCCGATGTATGAATAATATAGCGCCAAATTGGAATGTTTATATATCGAATGATCATGTTCAGCGTACCTTCTGTATTCTTCCAATAGTTTTTCTGCCTCATTCGTATAACCCATTTTTGAAAATACAAATCCGATTTTTGCATTTTCCGAATGATAAATGTTCAATTGAAATGCTTCCCTGATATCGACAAACTTCTTGTAATAACGAAATGCATTTTCGTAGTCACGCAAATAATAATAGATTTTCCCTATTTCCTGCATAATATCAAGCCGGGTAGTATCTTTTTTAAAAGCGTCAAGCAACAAATCGCGTGTTTGAATGAGATCCTTATTTTTTGGGAACAAAATATAGGCTTTTGTATATAATGAATACAAGTTGTTTGGATTGTAGTCAAGCGATATGTTTACATATTTTTCGGATTGTTCCTGGAAGCCTGCCTGAATAAAGGCATTGGCTATATGTAAATAATTGAAGCTTGTTATAGTAGAATCATAAGAAGAAATATCGATTCTGAGTCCACGCAGTGCATATTCAAGGT
This sequence comes from Mariniphaga sp., assembly GCA_036350775.1. Classification (GTDB taxonomy): domain Bacteria; phylum Bacteroidota; class Bacteroidia; order Bacteroidales; family Prolixibacteraceae; genus Mariniphaga. Next base: position 1,481 of record JAZBNQ010000433.1, on the reverse strand, counting down.
ATTTTTCTGTATTTGGAAGATGATTGGCGTATAAATCCAATAGATATACAAAAACCAAATCGTAATTTGGATTTAATTCCAATGCTTTTTCCAAATAAGGTACTGCCAGTTTATATTCACTGCCAGTCATGTAAAACAGTGCTTTGGCAATTAAACTTTGAGGAAGTTTTGAATCGAAGAACATGGCCTGGTCGGCAAAATAGTTGATGGAATCAGTGTACTGTTTGGTTGCCTGATTTTCATCAATGGTGTAATAGGCCATTGCTGTTGCCGAGTAGGCGCGGGCAAACTGGTTATCCAACTTAATGGCTTTTTTAAAATAAGGAACCGACTGTTTTGCAAGATTCGGCAATCCCTTGTTCAACAGGTCAATTCCCTTCAAAAAATAATCGTAGGCTTCGAGGTTTTCTGTAGGAATTTTTTCGATACTTTCCTGCACTTCAGGCGAAATTATCACTTCAATTTTTTCGGCAATGTTTTTGGCAATTTCACCTTGAAGCTCAAAAATATCTTCCACTTTCCGGTTGTATTGTTCAGCCCAAATGTGCTTGTCGCTGCTCGCATCTATCAGTTGGATATTTAAAACAACCTGGTCGTTTACCTTCTGTCCGCTTCCTTCAATCAAATAATTTACCTCCAGATCTTTGGCAATTTCGGGTATGGTCATAGAGTTGTTGCGGTATTTTTCCACTGATGTTCTGCTGATTACCCGCAGGTCTTTTATTTTTTGCAGGTTACTCAAGGTCGATTCCATTAATCCGTTTATAAAATAGACATTTGTCGAGTCGGCGCTTTCGTTTTTGAATGGTAAAACCGCAATCGATATTTCCTTGTTTTTTTTAGCTAAAAAGAAATTAAAGACAGCAAAATAGCTGGTAATTAAAATAATCAGAAAGACCGTGCCGCCAAGAATTATTCTTTTCCTTCTCCGGATTTTGGATTTTACTGGCGTTTGAGTCTCGGCTGTTTCTTCTGGTTTGTGTTTGCTCATTTCTCCCGGCGGATAACCGTAATGTTCCCTGAAACATTTGATAAAATAGGAAGTGCTGCTGAATCCTACTTTGTATGATGCATCGGAAACAGTAGATGAACCTTCCTGCAACATTTCTTTTGCATTTTGCAAACGAATCTGCCGGATAAACTGGCTCACTGAAATGCCGGTTAGCTTTTTCACCTTGCGCAGTAAATTCGAACGACTCATGCCGATGTCACGCGCCAGTTCCGAAACTCCAAACTGTTCATCAGCAATATGCTGCTCAGTAATTTCAGTGATCTTCTGCAGGAATTCCTTTTCTATGGAGTTGTAATTCGGCATCGCGATGATTCGAATTTTGATATTTCCCGAAAGATACGAATAATTCAAGTACCCAAATTTCAATCTTCAAATCACAAATAAATTCCAATTTCCAATTATCTAAAAAGTTTGATTTTTGATGCTTGTATTTTTGGATTTAGTGTTTTTTGCATCATAATTTATACCG
>JAZBNQ010000432.1:0-7550 GCA_036350775.1 Mariniphaga sp. | reverse complement strand
GGCACCATGAGCGACGGCACAAAAATCCCGGTGGACTGGATCAATACTTTTTTCGCCCGATCATCAAAAAAAGTGGAGGAATTTATGTGGGGAGAAGGAGCAAACACACCGGGTGAACATGTGGCTTTCAGCGAATTTGGTGTTGAGTTTGAAACTGAAAAATTTATTGTGTCCTTGTCGAAACACGATCCATTTACCGATTTCTGGGGCTGGTCGCGGTCGAAGGACAAACTTATTCATTTCAACCTGGCATTAAAAAACAGAGGCTGGCTTGAAAAATTTTCATACCAGTATGCCTATACCAAACACCAGAGCGGACCGGGCTTACATTTGCGCAGTTATCAGAATATTGAAGACTATTCCCTGTTTCTGAAAGAAAATTTTGGCCTTGATGTGGAGGTGGATTCGTGGGAGGAATTTTATCCCTACCTTGTTGAGTATGTAAACCAGGGGCATCCTGAATTTGGCCGCGACAACTATTTCAATCACGGGTTGTACAAACTCGGGCATTTTTATCACGGGCATTTTTACGGGTATCCGCTAATGCACTCAAACCGGCAGATTGAGCAATTCAAAAATATTGATGATTTGAATTACCGAACCATTGGGAATAACCGGCTTTGGGCACATCACTTTTCAGCGCAGGGGAGTTTGACTGCAAAGCTACAATATGTTGCCAAAGCTACTTTCTCCAAAAACTTTGGAACTTACAGCGGTTTTTATACCAGCGGCTTTAACGAACGCTCCGATTATTATTTCAGGGAAGGAAAAAATCAGAACTACTTTTTACTTGAATTATTGCAGCAATTGCCGCGCAATCTCCGGGCAAATGCCGCATTTGGGTTCGACACCGGGGAGTTGTATGAATCGGCTGGATTCCGACTTGGAATTTCGTGGTTCATCCTTCCACTGAAATAAAACGCGTTTACGTCCGTTTGTTTGAAATAGCTATCTTTGGCAAGATTTAGAAAATACAGAATAAATATCAACGAAATACAAATGAACCGGCGTTTCAAATCCATCCTAACATTTTCATTTTACATATTGTTTGTTGTCATTTTTTCGTCACGAACCTGGTCAGCTCCTCCCTCCAAATCCAAAACCAACCTTTGGTCTGCCTCGGTTAGCACCGGAGTTGCTTTTTTAACCCGGGAAATAACAAAAGATTATAAATTAATTGAAAATGAATTTCAACACCAGCCGGGATGGGCCATTGACTTAAATATTGGCCGAACTATTGGAAACCACTGGGAACCCATGTTGAAAGGGGGAATGTATAACCTGCACGGGAAAAGTGATTCACCCGATTTTTCTGCTGTAGGAAATCATGCTTCATTAAGAGGACCACTATTTAATATTCCAGTTCAGTATGGTACATTCGGAGGAAATGTTTCGGGAGTAATCCGTTATTATTTCTGGAGATTTTACAATCAAAACGGCAAGGTTTTCCGGTTGGATCCGTTTGTTGAGGCCGGAGCAGGCATAAACATATTTTCCACAGAACTCAGGTACCAGAATCCTCCCACGGGAACCAGTTCAACTGTAATATTCCAGAAAGGGGTTGACAACAACCAAACGATTGCCAATGTTGCCCAGATTATATTTGGCCTGGGCACAAAAATCGGTAATCCGAAAAAATGGCACGGTGTTATTTCTTATAATGCTGAAATAGTAAATTATGCCGTGTTGGATGCTGTCCATAACTATTCCGGAACCGAAAGAAACCATGCTAAAGGCATCATTTCCAAAATTACTGCCGGTGTTGTTTTTCCCATAGCCACTGCTGCCTCTGGTGGAGGCCGAACTCCGGTAAACGAACATTACCCCTGGAGTCCCTGATTTAATTTACCTTTTTTAAAACGTATTTTTCAGCCAAATTCCCGGTAATCCGGTTACCCGCCATATCGAGCTGAATCAATTGGTTTTCGCCTACAAGATATTGCGACGGGCCATTTTCAACGCCATGCAGGTGGATGCTCCGGCCATCATCGTTCCAGTGGTAATGCCCCGAATATGTATATACTTTATCACTTTTCCCGAGGTAAACAGTTTTCATTTCCCAGGTTTCGTCTTCTTTTAACTGGATAGTGGTTTCAATTCCCTCACAATCGGCACACGGAACTATGCCTTTATATGTTCCCCAAAAGTCAAGGGAAATTTGCGAAGTGTGCATATCCGGAGCCTGAATTTTGTTTTCTTCTGAAGATGAATTTTGGCTTTGCCGGTTTTCGCAACCCAGCAAAAGTATTCCTGCTATTGCAATTGAATAAAGGCTTTTCATATTTTATCGTTTTAAAACAAAAAAGTATCCATTGCCAAACAGATGACAACGGATACTTTAAAAACCATTCTCCGAAGAAAAAGTTTTTTCCTCAGAAAAATTGAAATGATTTAGAATATTATTCGTTAAGCTGCAACTGCGCTTCCAATTAGGAATGTGGCAGCCAGGGCAATGATGGCATAAAGCTCGGGGAATACGGCAAGGATAAGCGTTTTACCTGCCACATCGTGCCCGGAGCCAACTGCGGCAATACCATTGGCACAAACCTGACCCTGACGAATGGCTGACAGCAAACCTACGAGGCCTAACGCCAATCCGGCTCCAAATACCGAAGCAGCAACTCCCCAACCAATATCTGTTTGCAACAAACCGAAGCTGTCGAGCAGAAAGTACCCGGCAAACCCATACAACCCCTGGCTACCCGGAAGTGCCGTAAGCATAATGTAGTTACCAAAAGCTTCTCCGTTCTTTTTCATCGCTCCTACTGACGCATTTCCGGCGATAGTAGTACCAAATGCACTGCCAACCCCTGAAAGGCCGACCATTAATCCAATTCCAATGTAAGCTAAAACAATAGGTTCCATTCTCGATTTATTTTAAATGTTATTACTTATTTATTTATTCAATTGATTTTGAGGCAGGCTCTGCAAATGGTGAGTAAGCCTTACCACCGCCGGTAAACCCGGCATTTTTATAAAATTCAACAAAGGTTAAACGAATGGGATGCACAAAGGCGCCCAGTCCCGACATAAAAATGGTGATTCCGTGGCCAATCACCAGAATGATAATCATCACCAGAGGCCCAAGAATAATGTTGTCGGGTTTCATACTCAAGGCCATACTGTTGAATACCAGTCCAAGAATAGCACTGGAAACGCCCAGCGCAAAAAGCCTGATGTAAGATAAAATATCACCCAACAAACTGGTTGCCATACTATAAACATCCCATAAGCCAGCCCCAATGTTTATGAAAATATTTCGTTTTGGATGGTTTAATACCAGAATAAGAATCCCTGAAGCAATCAACACACTATTTTGAGCTATGCCTGCGACTTGGGGTGAAAGCAGTTCAGCAGTTTTCAACCCGTAAACACTTCCCAAACCAACAATTAAAAATAGCCAGCCAATGGTTGAAAGAGAATACCAAAATCCTCGTACACGGGAAATATTGATTACCTTCAAAACCATTCCAAAAATTATCTGGATTACTCCGAAAATAATGGCCAGGTTAAACAACTGGTCGGTATTAATCATGTAGGCTTTAAAACTTTCGAGCCAGGGAATATCAGAGTTTATCAAATCAATTCCGAAAAATGTTCCGGTAAAAATCCCAAAAATCACCGTGGATAATCCCAGCCACTGGGCCAGACTCATCACCGATTTCAGGTTAGGCATTTTCTTTTTCATAAACTGGGCTGCAGCAATAATTACCAGACCGTAGCCGGCATCGCCCAGCGAGAATCCGAAAAACATCATGTAAAATGGTGCAAAAAACGGCACCAGGTCGAGTTCTTTATGGTTGGGAAGCTCGTACAACTTCCCAATTATTTCGTACAACCGAGCAAACCGGTTGTTTTTAAGCAAAATAGGAACTTTATCCTCTTCGTCTGGTTTGTCCGCAGTGTAAAGTATCTGGTTCTCTTCGAGGTAAGCATCTAACTCAGCTTTTTTGGTTTCAGGAACCCAGCCTTCCAAAAGTTTTACTTTTCCCTCTACTTCTTCTGTAGTTTGCAGCAATGCATTCTTTTCCGAAAGTTCGTGCTGCAATTCACTATAGTATTTTTCCAGCAAAGGTTTGCAGTAAAATGCAATCTGATGTAATTCGTGGCTTAGAGTTTTCGCCTCAGTTTTCAGTTTACCTATTTCAGCATTAACTTCGCTCAGTGAACGATCGGGCAACATCAGTTCATCTGCGCCCGAAATCTCATCGAAACCGTTTTCAGGAATGCCATTTTCTGTTTTTTCAATTTTAACGAAATAGCGGTATCCCTCAAAATCGCCAACCACTTGAATGTAATACTCCTCTTCCCAGACTGGTTCATACTTTCGTATAGGGCACGACATAAACCGGATGTGTACCCCTTTTTCCTCCAGAATGCCGACTTTCTTCCATTCGAATTCACCCCAGGGTCGCAGTTGTTTTTTCTCTTTTTCAAGCTGCAATACCTGATGGTGGTTGTGTTCCATCTCTTTTTCCATCTCCTTCAGCCGGTCGAAAACTTCTTCTCCTGTCTCAAATTCTGGTTTTTTTTCAGCTTTTTCCGGCTCAATCATGTCCAGTTTTTTGGCGGCTTTATCCACTTCATTCAGGTGCCTGAAAAGCTCCTGCATTTCAGGTGTGGGCTCATCTGTTTTAGTGCTGATGTGAACCACACCAATCCTGCGGATATCTTTCAGGAAATCCTTGTAGGCTGAGTGGTACACCAAAAACGCGTATTTGTACATCGGAACTATCATACCTCAACCTCCTGTCTTTGTTTTTCCTGTCGGTCTTTCACAATTTTCTGTGCAGCTTTCGATAAATTATCCTGATCTTCCAGGAAACGTTTGATTTTTCGAATGGCATCCTGGAATCCGGGAATCTGCACTTTTTCGTATAGGTTCACCTTTTGGGTGGTTTTCTTCCGGGCAAAATCGAGCAAATCCATTTTTTTCAAAAAAACTTCACGTTCTATAGCAGTTTCAGCAATTTTTTTGATGATTGCCATCCCATCCGGAAACCAGACGGGTTGATTAAAAAGATTGTCAGTGTTGGTTTCAAAAATGATTTTTTCGAGTACCGGTGTAAAAACTCCCGCAATTTTTTTTGAAGAAAGTTCAACATCATTAATACGAATCAGACTTTGATCGAATTCGCCCCAGAGCCGTGCCATATTTTCATAGGAATTAATCTGCCGATCGTATTCCTTTTCCAATTCAGCAGCCCTGTCTTTGGCCCGTTTCACCTCCACACGCAGCGCTGATTCCTTGTTTTTCAGAGTAGGCAAAGCCCGCTCCCTAACCTTCAACTGCTTGTCGAGCGCCTGTAATGCTGTTTTGTTATATTGAAATTTTATGGCCACGTATTCAATTTATATCATTTAACATTTTTAATAGTCATTAGTCTTCCAACTTCCCTTTCCTCACTCTTTCCAATACTTTTCAACCAGGTTCTCACGAATAGCCACCTCTGCTTTTTTAAAGTGTTTGCCAAACAATTCCCAGGTAATATCGAGCATGGTATCGGTATCCACGTTTACGTCGATGGCCAGAATCTGGTCAGAATATTCTTTAGCAAATTTTAAAGTACGCTCGTCGTAGTCGGTGAGGTCGAACCCGTTTTCGAGCTTGGTGCGGGCATTGGCCGCATCAGCATACAACCGAATGGCCGAGTTCATCACCTGCGGATGGTCTTCGCGGGTTTGTTTTCCTATTACCAACTGTTTCAGTCGCGACAGCGAGCGGAAGGGGTCCACAATCACTTTTCCGATATCAGTATCGCGGCGTAAAAATAACTGCCCCTCGGTAATGTACCCGGTATTATCCGGAATAGCGTGTGTAATGTCGCCACCTGAAAGCGTTGTTACTGCAATAATGGTAATGGAACCGCCTTCGGGAAACTGAACCGCTTTTTCGTAAATACGGGCCAGGTCAGAATAGAGTGATCCCGGCATACTGTCTTTCGATGGAATCTGGTCCATACGGTTGGATACTATACTTAGCGCATCGGCAAAAAGTGTCATGTCGGTAAGCAGAACCAGCACGCTTTCGTTTTTATCCACGGCAAAGTACTCGGCAGCAGTAAGTGCCATATCAGGCACCAAAAGCCTTTCAACCGGTGGATTTTCAGTAGTATTTACAAAACTGATTATACGGTCGAGCGCCCCGGCATTGTCGAATACATTTTTAAAATAGAGGTAGTCGTCGTTGGTGAGCCCCATTCCGCCAAGGATAATTTTATCGGCTTTTGCTCGCAGCGCCACCATGGCCATTACCTGGTTGTAGGGCTGGTCGGGGTCGGCAAAAAACGGAATTTTTTGTCCCGAAACCAGTGTATTGTTCAGGTCGATACCTGCGATACCGGTGGCAATGAGGTTCGACGGCTGTTTACGACGCACCGGGTTAACCGACGGGCTGCCAATATCGCGCACTTCACCCTGAATTTCGGGTCCACCATCGATGGGATCACCAAACGCGTTAAAAAACCTTCCGGCCAGTTCGTCACCAACAGTTAACTGCGGGGGTCTTCCAAGAAAACTTACTTCCGCATTGGTAGGAATCCCTTCTGTTCCCTCAAAAATCTGCAATGTAATATCATCGCCCGCAATTTTTACCACCTGTGCCAGTTTGCCGGCTACTGTGGCTATTTCATCGTAACCAACTCCATCGGCTTTAAGCGTTACCGTTGCTTTGGTAATGTTTGTTAATTTGGTATATACTTTCTGAAATGCCTGGCTTTCCATAGTATTTTTTTTCTCGTGTTAATGTATTGCCTTTATTAATTTGCCTGCTTTTTCAATAGTTCTTCCAGCGCTTTTTCATGCTGTTTGAATTTATCCGAATCAAATTCTGAGTAGTTCATCTGTTTGAATTCGTTAATTACTTCTTTAAAAAAAGTACCCACGTCTTCGAAATGATTAAAAGAGAAGCTGCTCTCAACCACATCCAATACTTTTGACAGCATGTATTGCTGGCGTTTCATTGGTGTTGAAGCATCGATTTTATCGAATGCATCCTGTTGCAGAATGACAAAGTCGATGAGTTCTGATTTCCAAAATGTTTCGTGAAACCCGATTGGAACGCCGTCATCACCTAAAATATTGATTTGTTCCATGGCTTCTTTTCCACGCAACAGAACATCCTTGGCCTTGTTCACTTCTTTCAGCCAGGATTCTCCTACGTTTTTTGTAAGGTTTTCCTGAACTTCAGGGTATTCCAGGTATTTTGAATAACTGTCAATCGGGTCTATAGCCGGGTAGCGTTTACTATCGGCACGTGCCTGGCTGAGTCCGTAAAAACAGCGGGCAGCTTTACGCGTACTTTCAGTCACCGGTTCTTTCAGGTTACCACCTGCCGGCGAAACTGTTCCAATAAAGGTAATGGAACCGGTTTTTCCGTTGTTCAAATAAGTAAACCCGGCACGCGAATAGAAATTGGAAATAACGGCAGACAAGTCCATGGGAAATGCATCCGGTCCGGGTAGCTCTTCCAACCGGTTTGACATTTCACGAAGCGCCTGAGCCCAGCGGGAAGTTGAGTCTGCCATCAGCAGCACTTTCAATCCCATGGC